>JABSSK010000074.1 GCA_013214265.1 Saprospiraceae bacterium
TACTCCATGGCACGAATCATAGACGCAGCAGGAATTGATGTTATTTTAGTAGGTGCCTCCGCTTCCAATGTGATGGCAGGTCACGAAACTACATTACCTATAACGCTGGATCAGATGATTTATCATGCCTCCAGTGTAATTCGTGCCGTAAAAAGAGCCTTAGTAGTCGTTGATTTACCTTTTGGCTCATATCAGGGCAACAGCAAGATGGCATTAGAATCCGCTATTCGCATCATGAAAGAATCGGGAGCTCCTGCTGTAAAATTGGAAGGCGGTCAGGAAATCGAAGGATCCATCAAACGGGTACTTTCTGCAGGCATACCAGTCATGGGGCATTTGGGGCTTATCCCGCAATCTATCTATAAATTTGGTACGTATACAGTCCGTGCCAAAGAAGATGCAGAAGCTCAAAAACTGCTTCAAGATGCCAAATTACTCGAAACGTTAGGCTGTTTTGGTATTGTATTGGAAAAAATCCCTGCCAATCTTGCCGCACAAGTCAGCCGCGACATGCAAATCCCAACCATTGGCATTGGGGCCGGATCAGGTACAGATGGGCAAGTTTTGGTAACGCATGACCTACTGGGACTAACCAAAGATTTTCATCCCCGTTTTTTGAGGCGATATCTCGATCTGTTTTCTGATATTCAACATGCAATACAATCTTATATTAAAGACGTTAAGAGTGTTGACTTCCCCAACGAAAACGAACAATATTAATGTGATATGAAGAATCGACTTCTAGTTATTATCGGTGCCTTATTCTTGGTAGGTATGGTAAGTGCTTTATATTTATATCAAAGATTTATTGTCCATGCTTCTGTACCTGGCGGGCTAACCGAGGACAATCGGGTAATTATCGTTCCAACAGGGGCTTCGTTTGAGCACGTGGTTGATTCCCTACTGATTAAAGGTATTGTAAAAGATGAATTACTCTTTCGGCAGTTATCTGAGCGCATGAATTACAAAAGAGACAAAATGCGCTCCGGACGTTTTGAAATCGACGAAGGCATGCGAATGCACGAACTTATTCGTCACTTACGTGGTGGAAAGCAAGCGCCAGTTGATGTTGTACTCACCAACGAAAGGCTACTGGAAAATGTAGCCGCCAAAGTGGCTCGTTTTATCGAACCAGACTCGACTGAATTGATCGAATACTTCTTGACTGATCCTTTTATTCAGGAATCTGGATATGACCAAGAAACCCTTATATCCCTCTTTATCCCTAATACTTATGAGTTCTTCTGGAATACATCCCCTAAAGGATTTATGGAACGAATGATTGTCGAACACAATCGTTTTTGGTCATCTGACAATCGTAGAAAAAAGGCAGAACAGAAAGGCTTAAATGAAACTGAAGTATATACATTAGCATCCATTATAGAAAAAGAAACACTCAGAACAGACGAAAAGAAAAGAATGGCAGGTGTATACCTCAACCGCCTAGATGAAGGTATCCTACTCCAGGCTGACCCCCACTCGGTATTCGCTACCCGTGACTTCAATACCAAACGCGTAACCAACTACCACACCACTTTTGATTCACCCTACAATACCTATATGTACCCGGGCTTACCGCCTGGCCCAATTGCGATGTCCTCCATTTCGAGTATCGACGGCGTGCTGAATGCGGAAGATCACAATTACATCTTTTTCTGCGCAAAAGGAGATGGCTCAGGTTATCATAATTTCGCCCGAACCTTAGCACAACATAACCGAAATGCATCTATTTATCGGGAGAATCTTCGAAAGCGGGGCCTTAGGTAAACCAAAATTAATAAGATAGCCGTATATTGTCTCTCGTTCGATATTTAATACAATGCGTTCTGATCCAACAGGCTGGACTAACTGACCAAGTAGCTGTACTCAAAAGTGAATTTTTTTATTTCTTTTTATTAGCTATATTAAAGACAGGTCAATTTTGTTATATACCTCCATACCCTTATTTAAACTAGAATGTGTTGTAATTACATCACCCCTTGATGTAAGAAAAAACATCCCGGCAGGAAAATCCTGTCGGGATTTTAATTTATTCGGCAAGCCTAAGAATTACAGTAGTTCTAGCAGGAATATGCATACGGGTCAGATCCCCAAGTTGCTCTCCTGTCATTACATTCTGTGCCGTACGAAATGGTTTAAGCATTTCATTAAATCGGCTAGTAGATAAATGCTTTGCTGTAAATCCGGCATTCAAAACAACCATGATAGTTTCATCAACACCTTGTCGAAAGTAAACATAGCAACCATCCTTTGGGATGAAATGAATCAATTTTCCCCGTGTTAAAGCATCGCTGTTTTTCCGATAATTAGCCAGCTTACGCACAAACGTAAATGCTTCTTGTTCGGCCGAAGTGCGATTCACTTCCCGAAACTTATCAAAATAATCGTCTTCCCAGCCCCCCGGAAAATCCCTACGACCAGCTTCCCCAAAAGCACCACCCTCACCTGTAAGGAGCATCTCTGTTCCATAGTACAACATCGGAATACCACGAGTGGTCATTAAAAAAGCCAGTCCCATTTTATAAGAAGCCAAGTCTTCTTTGACATTGGAAAAATATCGGTTAACGTCATGATTATCTAAAAAGATTACATTCTGATATGCATCCCGATATAAAAAGTCATGCGCCAATGTATAGTAAATTTTGGTCGTCCCTTCATTCCAGCCCTCCTGCCCTGCCAGCACCTGCTGAGTAGCAAAAAACAACTGAAAATCCGTGACAGCTGGTAAAACAGTTCTCAATCCATTGCGAATGCCACTACCTTCCGTAAACTGGGCCTGCATACTATACCCATTGACCCAAGTTTCCCCAAAGAATGAAAAATGATCATACTCTTCTTTTAGACGTTGGCCCCAATCCACAATAAATTCAGGCTCCGGATAAAAATACGTATCAATACGATAAGCATCGTGTCCAGAAAACTCATTCCACCAAATGGCATTTTGCTCTAGGTAAGTCGCTAAAAATGGATTTTTTTGATTCAAATCAGGCATATGCATATCGAACCAACCCTCTAACAATTGCTCTTTATCAAATTGCGCTACGTACGGATCTAATAGTACCGTCTCCCGATAATTAGAGCGGCGAAACGTATCTATTTTTTGATGAACCCAATCAGCGGTGGGAATATCGCGAATAAACCAGTGTTCGTCACCCGTATGGTTATGAATTACATCCATAACCACTTTCATACCACGCTTATGACATTCATCTACCAATACCTTGTACAAAGCATTGGTACCAAATCGCTTATCTACTTTATAATGATCCGTGATCGCATAACCATGATAGGATTCGTAGGGTTGATTGTTCTCCAGAATGGGGTTGAGCCACACTGCCGTTACGCCTAGATCCTCTAAGTAATCTAAATGATCAATAATGCCCTGAAGATCCCCCCCATGCCGAAAATATACTTTATCCCGATTAACCCCCACTTGGTTCATATCCGCAAAGGAATCATTATCAGGATCACCATTAGCAAACCGATCCGGCATAATGAGGTAAACCAAGTATTCGGACGTCAGCCCCTGCAAACGCCCTTCTTCCGATTCACGTGCTTGCAATTCGTAGTCATATGTCTTTGAGCGACCATCCTTAGTAACCACAATTTCCATCTGACCAGGCAGGGTACCTGGGGCGATCATCAGATCAACAAATAAATAATTAGGATTTGCTACGCGAATAATACGCTCTACTGTCACACCTGGGTATGTTATCGATAACTCCCCCTTACTAATATCCGCATCATACATCAATAATTGTAACTCGGGGTTTCGCATATCAACCCACCAATTGGGCGGATCAATACGCGCTTCCTCTACCCGACCACCTGTTGGCAATCGCTTGCGATATTGGGACTCTTCCACACCCAAGGGCCGCCTCTGCATGGGATTATCATCATATATTCGCTCGTCCTGAGCATAACTATTCGGTAACAGCAACCCAAACCAGCAAACCAGCATACATATGTGTCTCATCCTTTTATTTTTTACTATAGTAAAAGATAAAAAGTAAATGGAAGAAAAGCAGAATGGCAACTAACATTCCTATAATCGGGACACAACAATCCAGTATTGTTCAGGAGAGCAAAATAAAGAGACCAAAGGACATATATCGCTGTGTAGGGCGATTACGCAATCCACTCAAACAGACTTTATGCATGCTTTGGTTTACCCTTTGGTCAGGTAGACTAGCGAATAACAGGTTATAAAATCGTCGATAGTGTACCGACAATTAGTTATCCTCAAACAGATCGTCCTCATCCAGCATACTCGCTAGAATATCCCGGAAAGTCAGACTTGATTCTAGCGTGTCTTTATTAATTACATTAGATTCAGACAAACCGTGCAGTATAAGTTCCATATATAGATACAACTCATCTCCTTCCACTTCCGTAAATTCTTTTGCTAACTTTCGTAGCCCTGACACTTTATCCAGCGCAGCTTGATAATCAGCATCACTAGCATCGTTGAGTAAATCAACCGTATTGCCTCCACTAAACCAAGCCCGGACGGTACCGTAAGGGTCCTTTTCCTGCCCTCGCCGCAAAGCATCAGGGTCGGGAAAATGATCCAAGAACATCCTTTTAATAGCCCTACCCATCAAATTCATGGCTACGACATAAGGACCTTCTTGTTCCCCTTCATAAACCAACTCGACTTTACCCGTAATAGCGGGTACAACTCCCCAAAAATCAATAATTCGAACCGTTGTTTTAGATTCGCCATTGATCAGCATACGACGTTCTGCCGCACTGATAAGATTTTCATAGGCTGAAATAGATAGACGCGCTGAAACCCCACTCTTCTCATCAATAAATTCACTTTCCCGTGCTTCGAAAGAAATGGTTTCCAATAATATCTGATGAAGATCTGGCACTTCCACCCCTTCTTTCTGTGCCTGAGGCAAACTTGCTTCTTGTAATGTAATCTGACGGGCAATCTCAATAGTCTTTGGATAATGTGTCAGGATCTGACTTTCAATGCGGTCTTTGAGGGGTGTAATGATACTTCCTCGATTGGTATAATCCTCAGGGTTAGCTGTAAAAACAAACTGAATGTCCAGTGGTAATCGTAATTTAAAACCTCGAATCTGGATATCACCTTCTTGTAAGATATTAAAAAGGGATACCTGAATCCGTGCTTGTAGATCAGGCAACTCATTTATCACAAAAATACTCCGGTGTGCGCGTGGTACCAGACCAAAATGAATAACACGCTCATCCGAGTAAGGCAACTTTAAAGTAGCCGCCTTAATAGGATCAACATCCCCAATCAAATCCGCTACAGACACATCAGGTGTAGCTAATTTTTCCACATAGCGCGAATTGCGGTGTATCCATTCTACAGGTGTCTCGTCTCCTTTTTCTGCAATCAGATCAATGGCATAACGCGACATAGGATTCAGAGGATCATCGTTAAGTTCCGAACCTGCTACAATAGGCATATACTCATCCAGCAAATGTACCAACAAACGAGCGAGTCGGGTTTTTGCCTGACCACGCAAACCCAGCAACAGTATATTATGTCGGGACAGAATAGCGCGTTCAATATCTGGCAGTACTGTATCATCAAAGCCAAGAATACCGTCGAATACTTTTTCTTTATGGCTCAGCTTTTTAATGAGGTTTTCTCTTAATTCTTCTTTCAGAGAACGAGACAGATAACCAGAAGCTTTGAGTGCACCTAATGTCTTTGGGTGATCCATATGTTGATTTTAAAACAAGTTATGGCTTTACAAACGGTTGAAAAGAAAGATAGTTCTGAACCGTTCCCGCTAAATGTTCCAGACCCCCTAAAATTATGCTTCACGCATTAGCTATTGGCATATTATCCAACAACTAGCTTTCAGTATTCACAATAGAAATTTGTTCCTAAACCATTACTTGTTTCAATTTATGGTACTTTTAAGAAATATCTAGAAAACCTTCACCTGCAGTAACATGAAAAATCTACGTATTGGAATACTCTTTATAGCTGTTGCCTTTTTTACCAGCAGCTGTGTTAATATTATAGAAGAGCTATTCCTTAAAAAAGACGGTTCAGGAACTTATGCGCTCAATATTGACTTATCAGGTATTATTGACAACCCCATGATGCAAGGAACATTAGAAGGTCAAGACAGCAGTTCATCAACAGATAATACCAATCCTTTGGGTGGTGGACTCGATTTGTTGAGTATTGATACCTCCTTTAACTTTTTAACCACTGCCCAGGAAAAAGGTAGGACATTAGAAAATCCTGACTTCTGGGAAAAAGTCAATCTAATCGTTAAATCCGATATTGATGCTGGCGAAATGATGATGACAGTTCACATGAATTTCAACACATTAGAAGAAATCACTTATCTGTATGATAATTTGGCCGAAAATTTTCCTTTAGATGATGGGGCCGATAAGATAAATTCTAGTGGTATGGTAGCTGCTAAACTGGCTTTTGCACTCAAAAAGCGTAAGTTTTCTCGTGTAGGCCGTTTTACATCACTGCCCGAAGATGCAATGAATGACGAAGCACAAAACATGATAAAAATGATTTTTGCGAAATCAACCTACCAAACGATTTACCATTTACCTGGAAAAGTGAAATCTACAAACTTCCCGAATGCAGAAGTAAGTGATAAAAGAGTAACCGTTACGGTTCCTTTAACGGAAGTAATGGAAGGTAAAGCACAAATAGACGGTTCTCTTTCTTTCAAGAAACGATAAGCCTACCAAAATATGATTGACCGCCTAAAAAAAGCTTTGCAAGATGCTTCCGATATGCTTATGGACCAAGCCAAAGGCTTTAGCAATACCGCACGTGAAAAAAGCTACGAAATCATTGAAGATTGGCTTGGTGTGTTCCCTGCTCTAGAAAAATATGGTTTACAATTAACCAGTTTTGCATTAAGTATTGCCCTAAGCCCAGCTCTGGAAGCTGAAATGACCGGTGATCATGATAAGTTCTCATCGGAGAGCCTGGATACTATCCTGGAGGAGGTTAAAGGTGACCCCGCCCTAACTTCAGTTTTCACAACCATAAAAACGACCTACAGCTTACACCGCCGCACGAAAGCTAGCTTACCCGACCCACTGATTCTTAAGATAAAGATTCGTATTTCACCTGAAATAAAAGTATATCTGGGTGAGCCTATTATTGAGTAACTAACGGCATATTATATGAAGGTGATCTTTCGCGTAGTCGGTAAAACAAATGAGGCTTATTTGCAGTCTGGGATTGACATATATAAGAAACGACTAGGTCATTATTTACCCTTTGCTATGGAAGTAATCCCAGACTTGAGAAAAGTGGGTAACCTCAACCCATCCCAAGTGAAACAAAAAGAAGGAGAGGCTATTCTCAAACAGTTGGGACCAAACGATATGCTGATACTTTTGGATGAAGAAGGTCAAACCTATAGCTCCGAAAAATTTGCGCTATGGATGGATAAACGATTACAACAACCAGCTGCAAAAATCATTTTTCAAGTGGGAGGGGCCTTCGGTTTTTCTTCCGCAGTGTATGATCGGTCACAGTTTAAACTATCGCTTTCTGATATGACGTTTTCCCATCAGATGATCCGATTGTTCTTTCTTGAACAGCTGTATCGCGCCATGACGATCTTACGAAATGAACCTTATCATAATAGATGAGACATCTAAACACCCATCTGAAGCCCCCTCAAGCTTAAGCTTATTATGTATACAATTAAACCCTATCTTTGCCTACACCCGATTCTAATACAACTGAAAAGAATATTCTAAATGACAACATTGAGTATTACATTGGTTCTGATCCTCATGACGGGCCTTATTTCTTATCAGGCTTTCTCTAATCATGAAATGCGTCAAAAGCTAATGTTCCATCCCTATACCATTAGGCAAAAAGGGGAGTACTTCCGGTTTATAACCCATGGATTTGTACATGCTAACTGGCAACATCTTCTGATAAATATGTTTGTCTTTTGGCAATTTGGAACCATAGTAGAGTACTACTTCAATAGTATTTATGGTAATACTGCAGGCCCAATCGTTTTTGTCTGTTTTTATCTTAGTGGATTTGTGCTGTCAGCAATCCCTGCTTACTTCCAGCATCAGAATAATCCGGCTTATGCTGCCGTTGGTGCTAGTGGATCCACCTCGGCTATGCTTATGGTATATGTATTTTTTGGCCCATGGGAATGGTTCGTATTTCCACCGCTCCCAGCTATTATATTGGCGATAGGTTATTTGTGGTATAGCTCATATATGGATAAACGAAGCACCGACAACATCGCACATGATGCCCATTTCTGGGGTGCTTCTTGGGGCGCCTTATTTATTATTTTCTCTACCCTTGCATTTAAGCCTGTATTTTTCAATTATTTCCTGCAGGAACTCTTGGCAGGACCCAGCAACCCATTCTAAAACAAAAAACATATCCCATGCAAAAGAAAAACCCATGGACTACCCTTTCCCAAAAAACGGTTTACGATAACCCATGGATTAAAATAACCCACAATGATGTACTAACACCCAACTGCACACCGGGCATCTATGGAAAAGTTCATTTCAAAAATCTGGCTATTGGTATCGTGCCAATTGATGAAAAAGGAAATACCTGGTTGGTCGGACAATACCGATATACCCTCGATCAATATTCGTGGGAAATACCAGAAGGTGGATGCCCACTAGGTAGTGATCCGCTCGAGACGGCGAAGCGGGAACTCAAAGAAGAAACAGGTATACTGGCCAGCCACTGGGAATGTATACAAACTGTCCATTTATCTAACAGTGTTACCGATGAATACGGTATGGTTTTTCTGGCTCAGAATTTATCCTTTGGTGAACCAGAACCTGAGGACAGCGAGAATTTACAGATTCGTAAGCTACCCTTTGATGAAGCAATTCATATGGTATCAAATGGTGAAATCACAGATGCCTTATCGATTATTTCTCTATTAAAGGTCGAAAGACTACTGAAAGAAGATCGATATGTATAGCCCCTTCAGATCAATCTAGTGTATATGCCTACTTGGCTTTTTAGTGCCTTTCACTAATGTGAAAGGAGGACAAGCGACATGCTCATCCTCCTTTTTTGGTCCCCTTAAACCATGACGAAAATTTTAGTCTTCACTTAAGAAAGGGTAACGGTAATCCTTAACCGGCACCATATTTTCTTTAATGGCACGTGCGGATACCCACCGATACATATTGATAATAGAACCTGCCTTATCGTTAGTTCCTGAGCCTCTTGAGCCCCCAAATGGTTGTTGACCAACGACTGCTCCAGTTGGTTTATCATTGATATAAAAGTTACCCGCTGCATGGCGCAAACGATTAGATACGGTTTCAATCACGTAGCGATCCCGTGCAAAAATAGCACCCGTCAACGCGTAAGAAGATGTATTATCGACTATCTCAACCACCTCGTCGAACTGATCATCCTCGTATACATAAATGGTGAGTACCGGACCAAAGATTTCCTCTTCCATGAGTTGATGGTGCGGATTGGTGGTCACCACAACTGTAGGCTCAATAAAGTAACCTTCTGTTTTGTCATATCCTCCACCGGCTATAATATCACATTCATCGCTATCGCGCGCAATGGTTATATATTTTGATATTTTATCAAAAGCTCTTTCGTCAATGACTGCATTGATGAAATTAGTAAAATCATCCACAGGACCCATTTTCACCGTCTTCAGTTCGGCCAATAAGTGACCTTCAATAGACGACCACAAGCTTTGAGGTAAATAGGCACGTGAAGCAGCGGAGCATTTTTGTCCCTGATATTCGAAAGCACCACGGATCAAATTAGCAACTACCGGAACTGCGTCCGCCGTTGGATGAACCAGTACAAAGTCTTTACCACCTGTTTCCCCTACAATGCGAGGATAGGTTCTGTATTTGCCTATATTTTTGCCGATAGTGGACCACAGGTGCTGGAACACCTTGGTACTTCCCGTAAAATGCAGACCCGCAAAATCGGGATGCTCGAAGATGATATCTCCAGCCACAGGACCATCAACCATGAGCAGATTGATCACCCCTGCGGGCAAGCCCGCTTCTTCCAGGATTTCCATGATTAAGGCAGCGGCGTATATTTGTGTTTCAGCTGGTTTCCACACTACTGTGTTCCCCAGCATAGCTGGCGCCGATGATAAGTTACCTGCAATAGCAGTGAAGTTAAAAGGGGAAATAGCAAAAATGAATCCTTCCAACGGACGATACTCCATTCGGTTCCAGATATTGGGCGCAGAAACGGGTTGTTCTGCGTACATTTTAGTCATTTCTTCAACCCCAAAACGCCAGAAATCAGCCAATTCACCTACCGACTCAATTTCCGATTGCCACGGATTTTTAGATTGCCCCAACATGGTAGCAGCGTTCATTTTAAATCGGTAAGGTCCCGTTAGCAAATCAGCTGCTTTCAAGAAAATAGCACCCCTTTCCTGCCACGGCATTTGTTCCCATTTGTTTTTAGCGGCTAAAGCGGCATCAATCGCTTTATGCACATGCTCAGAACCACCTTTGTAATAATAGCCCAAAGTATGGTTCAGTTCGTGCGGTGGATGGATAGAAATACGGTCACCGTCTTTTATCTTTTCACCCCCAATCGTCATGGGAATTTCAATCTCTTTTGACTTCGCTTCTGCAATTGCCTCCTGTAGGCGTGCACGTTCAACCGTACCGGGTGCAAAATTTAGATAGGGCTCGTTTACGGCTGGTGGTACGTGAAAAAATGCGTCTGACATAGAATTGGTTTAAAGTGGTTAACTGCTGCCGACAAAGGTAGCATTCGCCCTGTTAATTTAAAATAATCACTGTGGCCGTTTTACACCAAAAGTAGAATAAAAGTGACTAGCTATCTATCCTAAGTGCGGCGGTTTGACTATCAGATTTTCCGGCAGGAAAGGCGAGGCATCTCCACCGCCTTTGATGATTTCCCGAACAATGGTTGAACTGATATGAGAATATCCCGGCTGACTAATCAGAAAGATTGTTTCTAGTCCATCCCCGATAATATTGTTTAATTGAGAAATCGTTTTTTCATAATCAAAATCTGATGCATTGCGCAACCCTCGTAATAAATAACGTGCACCAATCTTTTGGCAATAATCAGCTGTCAGGCGTTCAAAATAATCAACATCTACTGCTGGCTCATGCTGAAAGACCTGCCGAAGCCATTCCAGTCGTTGCTCCAGTGGAAATAGATATTTTTTGGACGTATTAACCCCAACCGCAACTATAACCTTATCAAATAATGGAAGTGCACGATTCACCAGATCAACATGACCAACTGTAATCGGATCAAAAGAACCAGGAAAGACAGCAATTTTTTCCATTGGTAGGGCTTTTTTCAAAAATGTAAATATAGAATAAAGCCAAAGAAGTATGTATCAAATGGATGACGTGGTACCCACAAATAAGCTAAATGTAAGCCAGATAACGCCCAAGAGTAGCTTCCCTAAGCCAAACAACAAAAACACCCACTTTCCAATGAACAGAGCTAGCATTACAGCACGACCAATCCCTTTCGGCAAATTACTTACTAACTGGCTCCATCATACATTACCATTTTGGGTATTGAAGCAAATCATGACCGTAGTCAAATATGGACCCTGGACAGGGTTTGTTCGTTTTGAACGACTATAGAAAGACGCCTCCGTTAGCGAGAAGAACCCGCACTATTAATGATTCTAAAGCTATCCAAAAATTCATCACTGGCCTTGTTTAATCCCATTTCTTGCGTCATAGCAGTCTGAATTTGGTAGTACCGATTATTTATTACGTAAGCTTTCGTTTTGATAACCGCATCCCCACTTCGATAATGAATGCGCCAAAAGCGACCTGGAAATCCATTGATTTCAATAGGCTGTTGATAAACCAGTTCGCCTCGTACTGCTTTTACGGCTTCATCAATCGTTGCATCCAAAAACGCCGTAGTTAGCTCCAGAGAGTCGTTGTGGAGTGCCCCCTTTGGATAGTCGCAATAGCTCACCATATAAAAGACATTTTCTGCATAAGCTTCTTTGTTCATAACAAACATGAAGGAATGGTAGGCAATTGGCCCTATTGCGGTTTTTACCGTGTCAATCCGCTCAGCAAAAGGGCCTGGTGTACGCACCCGAAACCCACCGTCATAAGAATTGAATTCCTCCCATTCCAGAACAGGAATATCCACCCATTCATTCACTTCAGTTGAATCCAGGCGCTGACCATATCCCGCAGTTGAAAAAATGAACATTTGGAGGATGAAAACAAGAGGTACAAACACAATGGATACCAAGGATCGACTTTTCTTTTCCAGCATATTATTGATTTGGGTGAAACCTAAAACATAATGACAATCACAACAAGTTATTGGTTGGCCTAAGTTAAAATACAATTTTTGACATTCTCCTCACTTTTACTTAGTTTTAATTTCAAACTAAGTAAAACATATGGCCTCCCACTATTCGAACTACTACACTCAACAATCGGGACTTACCGCGGATTTATATCATCTTACAATGGCTTATGGTTTGTGGAAGCGTGAAAAGTCAGAAACGCCTGCGGTATTTCATTTGTTTTTTCGCCAAGCACCTTTCGGCAATAATTTTGCCATTCTAGCAGGTCTTGATATGGTCATAGACTTCCTTACTGAATGGCACTTTTCAGCTGCGCACATTCAGTATTTAGGTCGTCTGAAAGGAAAGAGTGGTGATCCATTATTTCCTGTAGCTTTTCTAAATTATTTACAGCGTCTCACATTCTCCGGATCATTACACGCTATCCCTGAGGGTACTGCTGTCTTTGCACATCAGCCATTACTCAGGGTAAAAGCTCCGCTAGTTCAAGGCATACTCATAGAGTCTGCCTTATTGAATATGGTCAACTTTTCTACTTTGATTGCAACCAAAGCGAATCGGATCGTACGAGCTGCAGCCGGAGATCCCGTTCTTGAATTTGGGCTACGCCGTGCCCAAGGTTTAGATGGTGCATTGACAGCCAGTAGATCTGCATTTATTGGTGGATGCGTCGCTACCAGTCATGTGGGTGCCGGATTCGAGTATGGGATTCCAGTAAAAGGAACGCATGCGCACGCTTGGGTTATGTGCTTTGATACGGAGATGGAAGCCTTTGAAGCGTATGCTGATGCCTTACCTGATAACTGTATTTTTTTAGTGGACACCTACAACACTACAGCTGGCATTGATCATGCTATTGCCATTGGCCATAAACTTCGTGCTCGCGGATACGACCTCCATGGAATTCGACTTGATAGTGGTGACTTAGTCTATTTATCCAAGTTGGCCAGACAAAAGCTTAACCAAGCTGGCTTTACGGATACAATTGTTGTAGCTAGTGATAGCTTAGACGAGAGTCGCATCATCGAACTTAAACAGGCAGGGGCAGCCATTGACACTTGGGGGATTGGAACACATTTAGTAACCGCGAAAGGTGAACCTGCTCTGGGTGGCGTATATAAATTAGGGGCTATTCAGCAACCTGATTCTTCTTGGAAAGCGGTCATCAAACATAGTGACACCCCAGCCAAAACATCAATACCGGGTCAACTGGATGTTAGGCGATATTATGATAAACAGGGATCACCCGTCGCCGATATGGTATTAGATGAATCCTTATATGCGGACCATCAATGGGTAGACATGAGCGGAGAGCACCTCATATCTCTTGAGAATCATACCTACACAAAAATGCAAGTCCCTATTTTCACCAATGGAAAACTGGTTTATTCAAGGCCTGAACTAGCTCAGATTCAACAGTATGCTCGCCAACAAGGTGATTATTTTGCCGAAAGGCGTTATGCTAGCGGGATCCAGAAAAGGCTATTTCACAAAAAGCAACAAATGTCCAAGACAACATAACCAAAGGCTAGCAAATATATCGTGACGTAATCCGGAACTATACGGATATTTACTTCTGCATACGCATGGCTTCGTTTCTTGCCCAATGGTATCCATCAACTAAACACACACCCATGTCTTTTACATACAAATACCCCCGACCATCCGTTACAGTGGACTGCATCATTTTCGGATTAGATGCTAACCAAGGACTAAAGGTTTTACTCATTCAACGGGACAAAGCACCCTTTGCGGGCCAATGGGCACTACCGGGTGGTTTTGTTGACATGGACGAGGACCTCGAAGTGGCGGCTTTGCGGGAGTTAGAAGAAGAAACTGGTGTACGGGATGTGTTTATCGAGCAATTATTCACTTTTGGCACCCCAAATCGGGACCCTAGGGGTCGCGTTATTAGTGTTGCTTACTATGCTCTGGTCAATCTGGAGCAACATCCGGTACAGGCGAATTCTGATGCACGAAGTGTATCCTGGTATGATGTAAATGAGCTCCCCACCTTAGCGTTTGATCACAGACACATTTTTACTGTAGGACTCGAAAGGCTTAGAGCCAAAGTCCGATATCAGCCCATTGGATTTGCCCTCCTGCCTCCTACCTTTACCCTTACTCAACTCCAAAACCTGTATGAAACCATTCTCGGCCTCGAAGCGGCCATCAATAAAAGAAACTTTAGAAGTAAAATATTAAAAATGGGTGTACTGGAAGAAGTAGGTATACAAAAGGGCGTTGCGCATCGACCCGCAAAGCTATACAGCTTTAATAAACAAAAATATGAGGAACTGGAAAAGAACAAATATCAGGACTTATTACGCAGAGGATTGGACTTTGATATTTAATCCTTATGGAATAGTATGGTATTCACCTGATTAATAGAAGCGCAAATTTAGCCATCCAGCCATTCCATTTTAGGAATAATAGTAGCTTTGTTGCGTAGTCACGAACTAAAAAAGCAGAGAATTCCTATTCGTTAGCCTCATCATTTGACACGCCACAATAAATGATTGCGGATGGTCAATAAAGCTCATTGCGGGAACGACAATTTTTAATTAACAACTATGGTAAGTATAATTATGGGGTCTGATTCTGACCTACCAATAATGCGGCAAGCTGCCGATATCTTAAAGGCATTTGACATTCCTTTCGAAGTTACAATTGTATCGGCTCACCGAACGCCTGATCGCATGTTTGAATTTGCCCGCCATGCTAGCCAAAGAGGCGTTCAGGTCATTATCGCTGGCGCAGGTGGAGCCGCTCATCTTCCCGGGATGGTTGCTAGTCTGTGCGCGTTGCCCGTTATTGGGGTGCCCATCAAATCGTCAAATTCTATTGACGGCTGGGATAGTATGCTCTCTATTCTTCAGATGCCTAATGGGGTGCCCGTAGCAACAGTTGCCGTAAATGCTGCAAAAAACGCAGGTATTCTTGCTGCTCAAATCCTAGGAGCCACACAAAAAACGATACGAGAAAAAGTACAAGCATATAAAGAAGAACTCCGGCAAAGTGTGGCCGTAAAGTATAAACGCCTAGAAGAGGAAGGGTACGATGGTTACTAGAGAGGAGCCCATTAATGGGATTGGAAGGCCGTATTTTGGATTGCCTTCCAATCCTTTAGTTTTATTGTACTTGAAGTTCAAATTCTACCCGACGATTAAACCGCCGACCTTCTTGGGTACTATTATTAGCAATAGGCATCGTTTCACCATAGCCTTTATAGCTCATTCTATTTACCTCTACACCATTAACCAGTAAATATTGGAAACAAGCGCGGGCCCTATCCTCTGAAAGAACCTGATTGGAATCCTCTTCACCAACAGAATCC
>JABSSK010000075.1 GCA_013214265.1 Saprospiraceae bacterium
TGAGAGTACCATAATTCCGTCGTGATCCGTACCTAGTCCCAGTTCATCTTCTGCACAGATCATTCCCTGAGACACTTCACCTCTGATTTTTCCTTTTTTTATCACTAAGGCAGTTTCACTTCCTAATGGAAATAGTTGTGTACCTACTGTGGCTACTAATACTTTTTGCCCCTGGGCTACATTGGGTGCTCCGCAAACGATTTGTACCGGTTCTTCTTGGCCTAAATCTACGGTAGTGAGGGATAAACGGTCAGCATTGGGGTGTTGCTGACAGGTCAGAACGTGGCCAACTACGACACCTTTCAGGCCACCGGGGATGCTATCCACTACTTCTTCTCCTTCTACTTCAAGTCCAATTTCAGTCAGGATTTCTCCAATTTTCGACGGCTCCAAGTCCATTTGGAGATAGTCTTTTAACCAGTTTAGGGAAACCTTCATGTATATCGTTTTTGTGCGTACAGATTACAAACGGTTAGAATCTCTTAATCGGGACCGCAACCGTTCTTGTTTTCGCGGCCAAAGATAGGGAAATTATTGGGGAGATTTGGACCGTAAGCACTAAACTGGTAAGTCGATTTCTTCAACTGCCCAGACATCTTTTTGGACTCCATTCTCGTGAATGATAATGATGAAGGATACTTCTGATGCCTGCCATGCTTCGGGTAGCGTATACTGAAAAGAACGTTCTAGTATTTCACCATTAGCCCAGGTTGAAGGTATGGCATTACCAGTTGATGCTGTTAGCATATCCCGCAGGTTATGGCGATGATTATACATAGTATCAACACCTTGAGGTGTAAGTTGATAATCTGTAATGTTATCTTCCACTACCATTACACTGAAACGGAGGTTTTCGGCATCTTCAGTCGTTTGTTTTTGGATTTCTACAGCTAGCTGAACATTACGGGACAGTGGGGAATAAGTTATGTCGCTAATAATATTTATTCGCGACAACTTTTGCGCTTCTTGCATCAGGAAAGCAGGCCAAAGTGATCGGCTAAGTTGAAGATCGAATTCATCGGGAAAGAGCTTCCTGTTTATGATAGCTGAAGGGTACCCTAGGGGTTGACCTAAATAGTTTAGCAAGGCATCACCAGAATTGGTTTGGAAATCGTTTTGACTTTCGGGGTATGGGCGTGCGAAAGAGCCTGCGTGTATGGCAACAATGATTAGCTGGTCTCCATAGGTTTCTTTTAAACGAGCCAGTTCGGTTGATCCAGCTGGGCAGTTGACACATCGGTTACCTGTAAACTCTTCGACCAAGATGTTTTGTCGGGTGGTATCTAGCAACGGTTCATTGGGTAGGGGATTAATAACGGGAGGTATTTCTTCGCATGAGCACAGCATGAAAGAGATTAAAAAGATACGACAGATTGAAATGAATAGACGAGTCATGGTTTAGTTTTTCCTAATTATTCATTAACCTTGAAACGGGGTGCTTAACAAGTTGTGATAGAATATAGTGTTTTAAAAGCTTGACGTTATTTCAAATTTCCACCCGCTAAAAGCAGGTTCTAATCGACAAATACCCCCCGTACATACCACACCTTCTACTTGTTTGACATAGCTTAATGCAAAACGGTTTGCGTTGCGGGTATAGCTCAAGTCAACACGGGGATAATGTAAATCAAGGCGATTATCGTTTTCATCCGTTGGGCTTTGTTTGCCTGGGCGTACATTATACATATCAGAGAGGCTAAAACTCCAGTGGGGTGCCAGCGTAAATTCTGCTAATGCGAAGGCCCAACTCCCGTAATCTTGTCCGACTTCAACGGCTGGATCTTCTCCTACGTGCATATACTGGAGTTCGAGACGAAGTGCTTGATTCTCACTTAGGGGGTATAGAAAGTCAGCAAAAGGTGTTATGGTTTCCACTAAAGGGGCATTGGGTTTAAACTCAAATACTTCCTGATTATACTGCTGTCTTTGTATCCCGGCAGTGATGGTCCAGTCTTCTTTTTCGGGTTCTAGGGTAATGGCGGTCATGAGTTCGCGGTACAGTAGTACGCCATCCAGATTTTCGATATTAGACGCATTGGCATTGATTTTTATCTGATCATTCACGTTATAAATGATATCTCCAAGGAAGGCTATTTCTCCTAGTTCTTGGGTTGCTGCATTATACCTTGAGGTTAGTCGGTAGGTATTGACTCTGGCCATAGGGGGCAGGAAGTTGATCATGCCACGATTAAAGGTGACTTGTGGGCGAGTGCGGAAAGTAAAGAATTCGGTTCGTTTTGCTTCTGTTGTTATAGCGAGCCCTTTTGATGCGTAATTGATACTGGTGTACAGAACAGAACCTGCTTTGTTGATAAAACGATCGCCCACTACTTCCTGGCCGTCCAGGTTACGTACGCCAAATGGATCGATCATAGCATCTTCGGTTTTATAAGCTGCCTCAAGGAACCAGCTAAAAGCCCCTACACTTAATGTATTATAGAAGGTGAATGCATAAGTGTTATAGTTGGGTACGAATGCTTCGTCTGCATTATAAGTGTTAATGACAGCCACCAGTGCATCCATACTATTGTCATCCAAGGTACGATTCACAATACCTAGGCCAGGGGCTATGCTAATGGCTTGTTTTTCACCAGCCAGAAGGAAGCCGTCTAGGTTTATCCCTTTAATAATGGACTGGTAGGCGTCGAACTGTTGTTTTTGACGACCTGTGAATCCCTTGATGGTCCAATCGGGAGAAAAAGTGTATTGGGCACGAATACCATATAGCGCATTGTCGATGAGTAAAGGTCTTTCTTCGTAAGCCCGAAAAATGAGGCCACTGCCAATTTGATCATAGATATAACCGACAGTTAGGTCAAGATCATCGATTTGTTTTCGAACGGACCAAAACCCAATCCCTTGGTCGGAATACGAGGCTGTTGGATTGAGTAAATTTGAATTATTGAACATATCAAACCTGAGGCTAAAATCAAATCCCCAATTGGTGTAGTTGAGGTTTAGCCAGGCGTCGGCGCTGAATAATTGGCGGTCATACTGAGGGATATTGGCTGCGCCAATTAGGCTGTCGCGGATGAAGAAATTAGTTTGGGCTTGGAAAGCACCACTTATTCGGCCACCATTATTTTGTGCTTTTACCGAAAGGTAACAGCAAAGGAAAACAATGAGAAGGGGGATTATGCGTTTCACGTTATGCGGATACGTTTAAGAAATTTAGATATATCAAAAGTAAAGCAAATCTGGCTTTGGTTTTACCGAAAATTTTAATTTAAGGCCACAATACATATAAATCATGCGAGGATCAATACTTCTTTTTTCATTTCTGGTATGCACGGCGAACCTGCAAGCCCAAAAGCAACTACCAGATGTTCAGGTCAGAACTATGGCGGGTCAGTCTTTTGCGATTCAGGATATTCTGGAAGAGGGGCAACCTGTTATCTTAAGTTTTTGGGCCAGTTGGTGCAAGCCATGTCATAGAGAACTCAACGCTTTTCAGGATAATTTGGGCCAATGGCAAGAACGTTTTGGTGTAAAGGTCGTTGCGGTTACCATTGATACCCGGCGGCAGTTGGCAAGAGCAAAGTCTATAGCAGCGACACAGGGGTGGGACTTTTTATTTCTTAGTGATCAGGAGAATACGCTCAAGAATGCACTTAACTTTCCAGCTATTCCTCAGACTTACTTGGTTCAGCCTGATGGTACTATTCTATTTGAATCAAGTGGTTATGTTACTGGAGCAGAAAAGAAGATAGAGGAGAAATTGGTCGAAATGACAAATGGATAAGGATATGGCGAGTAAAATAGCCATACGATGATCAAAGGTATATTTTCTGATACGCTTTGGTAAAGCTAAGGGTTCTATGAGGAGGGTATGGAAAAAGGAGATGAATTAAGCTAGTTCTGCTAGTTCCATCCAGCGCATTTCTTTTTCTTCGATGGTATCTTTAATGCCTTGGAGTTCCTGTCCGAGTTCTTTCATTTGATCAGGGGTCAGATTGGGGTTACCGAATGCTGCTTCGACGGAAGATTTTTTGTTCTCGAGTTTACTTATTTCTTTTTCGAGTCGATTCATTTCTTTGCGTTGTTCATAGGTCAGGCTTTGTTTTTGCGCCTGCTCTTCCTGCCGGGCTTCTTTCCTTTTTTGTTGTTCAGCTCGTTCCTGTCTTCTTTTTTCTAGGTCGAGTTGACGTTGCAGGACGCGGTATTCGCTGTAGGTATGATTGAAGTCCCGGACTTTGCCTTCTCCTTCAAACACGAATAGATGCTCTACGATTTTATCCATAAAATAGCGATCGTGGGTTACGATCAGGACGCAGCCAGGGAACTCTAGGAGAAAGTCTTCTAAAACATTGAGGGTCATGATATCGAGATCATTGGTAGGCTCATCCAGGATGAGGAAGTTAGGGTTACGCATCAAAATGGTTAGCAGGTATAGCCTACGACGTTCCCCACCTGAGAGTTGGGAAACGAATACTTGTTGTTGTTTACGGGAAAAGAGGAATCGTTCTAATATTTGCGGTGCGGTTAATTTCTGACCCTTTTCCATGGGGATGAACTCAGCAATATCAGTGATGACATCGATAACCTTTTGGTCTTCGTTGAGGTTAATTCCTGCTTGGGTATAATACCCAAAAACGGTATTTCCACCTACCACTACTTTTCCACTATCTGTGCGTAATTCTTTGGTTATTATTTTAAGGAAAGAGGTTTTACCAACCCCATTGGGTCCGACAATACCAACGCGCTCGCCTTTACGAAATTTATAGTTAAATCCGTCCATGAATTTTTTATCACCAAAGGATTTCCCCACGTTGTGGAGTTCTAGGATTTTTTTGCCTAGGCGTTGTCCTTTAACATCAATTTGGATTTCACTTTCGAGCCTTACTCCACTGAGGCGGTCCTCTAATTTCTCAAAAGATGAAATGCGGGATTTGGCTTTAGTGCCGCGGGCTTTAGGTTGTCGATTGATCCATTCGAGTTCCTTTTTGTATAGTTTTTTACTTTTCTCGAGATCGATCGCTTCGTTGTCGTGTCGGGTAGATTTTTTGTGTAGAAAATCAGAATAGCTACCGGAGTAGCGATAGATATCACCTCGGTCGAGTTCTATAATTTCATTACAAACCCTTTCGAGGAAATAGCGGTCGTGCGTAACCATTAGGAGGGTTAGGTTGGGCCTTTGGAGGTATTCTTCTAGCCACTCGATCATATCTAGATCAAGGTGGTTAGTTGGTTCATCAAGAATTAGGAATTCAGGTTCATCAATAATTAATTTGGCAAGGGCGAGCCTCTTTTGTTGGCCACCAGAAAGCATTTTGACGGTTTTGTTAAAGTCAGAAATGTTGAGTTTTGTCAGGATTTCCTTGACCCTTGCTTCAAAGTCCCAGGCTTTGCGGTCATCCATTTTAGTAACAGCGGCTTGCATGCGTTCCAGTTGTTCTGGGTGCATGAGTGCTTCTTCATATTCTTTGATGGCTTGGATAATCGGATTGTCAGAGTCAAAAGCGGCTTCTAGTACCGTATGGTGTTCATAGAGGTTGGGTTCTTGCATCAGGATACCTAAGCGCACATTTTTGTGTATTTCTACTTTTGCGTTTTCTCCTTCTGCGGGTTCGAGGCCTGTAATTACTCGAAGCAGAGTGGACTTACCTGAGCCATTTTTCGCGACGAGCGCTATTTTTTGCCCTTGGCTAATTTGCAGGTTGATGTTGTCGAAGAGGACTTTATCTCCGAACATTTTGCTTACGTTCTCCAGCGATAAGTAATTCAAGCGTAGCTTTTTTAGCGAAATAAATGAATGGCAATATACAAATTGGTTGCGTCAAAGATCAATTTGTATGTATCAAATAGATACCATCAAAAAAGCCTCAACACCCTGCAGTATTGAGGCTTTTGGCTACTGGAGGAAAAGCTAAGAAGCTTTGACCATATCGTGTAATATTTGAATGGTTTCTTTGATGTAAACATCCTTAGAAACGGACTCTAGGAAGTCATTATTTCTGTCTTTTGCTTTTTCGCTGGCATTGATTTTATCGAGGTCAACATTGGGATTGGCTACCCCGTCGATTACGACTTTATCAAACTGAGCATTAAAGGCTTTGTTGGTTTCGCGTTGTTCTTGTTGTTGGGTACGATAATTTTCCAGATTGAGATTAATTTCAGAATCATCTCTTTGCTGTGCCAATCTGCGTGCATTATCGAGGATGTTATTAAAGGTTTCGTTTCCTTTAATTCTATTTTCACTGCGCTTAGTCAAGCTTTCTGTATCGCCGATGTTATAAACGTTTTGGCTAAATGGAACGGTTTCGATTTTTGTCCATGCCAGTGGAAAATCTTCCTCACGCTCACCCGTTTCGATATAGTGGTAGCGGTCAGGAAGAATGATGTCGGGGATTACTCCTCTGAGCTGATTAGATTCTCCGGTAATGCGGAAGAATTTCTGGAATGTTAATTTAATTTCCCCAAGTGGCTTAATGTCGTCCATGCCACGTACTGCACGATCAAGCGGAAAAAATCGCTGGACAGTTCCTTTCCCGAAGGTTGCTTTGCTTCCTACTACTATGCGTCGGTTATAATCCTGAATGGCACCTGCGAGGATTTCGGAGGCAGAAGCTCTAAAGCCATTGGTCATGATAGCTAGAGGACCATCATAAACGACTTTAGCATCTGTATCGCGGTATATTTCTGGATCGCGGGTGCGGTATTTAGCTTGAACAACAGGGCCACGCTCGATAAAGAGGCCAGTCATTCGTACGACTTCCATTAAAGACCCGCCACCATTATTTCGAACATCTAGAATAATGCCATCTACACCTTCCGTCTTTAGTTTTTCAAGTTCTGCGGCTACATCTTTGGCTGCGAAACGTCCGTTGGGGTCATCAAAGTCAGCATAGAATTTAGGTAGGTAGATATAACCGATTTTGGAATCGGGTTCATTACCATTCAAGATTAAAGAGCGGGCGAAATATTCTTCAATATTGATAACATCGCGAACGATACTGATTTCTTTGGTGGTACCGTCAACTTTACGGACCATAAGTCGGACGGTAGTACCTTTTTTTCCACGAATTTTTGTGACGGCATCGGCTGTTGTCCAGCCCACGATGTCCACCCATTCACCTTCTTCACCTTGAGCGACTTTCAGGATTTGATCTTTATCTTCTAATTCTTTTCCTTGCCATGCTGGCCCACCGACTACAACTTCATCGATCTGCACATAATCACCATCTTGTACGAGGCGTGCACCAATGCCTTCCAGTTTTCCGGACATGCCAATATCAAAATTCTCTTTATCGAGAGGTTTGTAGTAGTTAGTATGTGGATCGAAGAGCATAGTAATGCAGTTGAGGTAATAGCTCAGCCGCTCCATGCGCTTTATCTTAGCGATTCGATTGAAGAGATCATCATAGGTTTCTTGAACATCTTGTCGCGCTTCTTTTTCTAGTTCTTCAAAGGATCTAGTGGTTTCTCCTTTCTCTTGCTTTTCTTCTTTGCTGGTCAATTTGCGTGACAGGCGCGTCATGGCTTCGTACTTGAGCATTTGACGCCAATATTCTTTTAATTCTGTATCATTTTTGGCGTATCCTCTTTTTTCCCCATCTAGTTCAAAATTTTCATTGACGGTAAAATCAAAAGGGGTAGCAAGTATTTCTGGGTAGAATTGTTTTGCTTTTTCTATTCCAGAGCTAAGTAATTCTAGGGATAAGTTAAAAAAGTCGTAGTTGCCGGTGTTTACCTGATCATCGAGTTGTTGTTTGAAAGGCTCGAGCTGCTTCAGATCTTCTTGTGTCATATAGCGGCGTGTAGCATCTACGCCATCGACATAGTAGTCATATAATTGAGAAGAGAAGTCGTCGTCAATACTTTTGGGGTTGTAATGCAACTGATTGAGGTAGGTGAGAACTGAGCGCATTAAGATGGCTTCCTTTTGGCTATTATCCACAGGTTGTGGGTAAAAAGCAGCTAAAACGAGGGTTAGGGCTAGAACAGAAAAAAACAATGGACCTCTAATTTTCATACACACTAAAATTTATCGCATTTGAAGAATGGTGGACGATATGGTCAAAACGTCCAATGACGAGCTAATAAAAATACTGTTTTGGGACGAATTTGTTTCGTAAATGGTAAAATTCACAGAATGTTTAACGCAATCCTAACAAGTACTGTTCTATAAATACGCCATAAAGGTGTCATGTTTAGACAGACTACAGTATTCTTTTGCCGTAAGGCTAAAAAAAAGTGGGGGAATCAAGTATTGTATCTTGATTCCCCCGCTGAAGTCGGATAAGCTATTTTAGTTTATAGCATTGGAGCGATAACTAGTGCTACTACCGACATAAGTTTGAGTAAGATATTCAGTGAAGGGCCTGAGGTATCCTTAAAGGGATCACCTACAGTATCGCCAACGACAGCTGCTTTATGTGGTGCAGATCCTTTGTAGTATTTCTCACCTTGGATATCTACACCTTCTTCAAACATTTTCTTGGCATTATCCCATGCACCGCCTGCATTGGATTGGAAGATGGCCATTAAGACACCCGAAACGGTTACACCTGCGAGCAAGCCACCTAACATTTCTGCTCCGCCCAGGAAGCCTACTAGTACAGGAGATATAACGGCGATTAGTCCGGGGATGATCATTTCGCGGATAGAAGCAGCGGTTGAAATTTCAACACACTTGCTGTATTCTGCTTTACCATCAGCAGCGTCGAAGATTTTCTTTTCTTCTTCGCTGTATTGGCTGTAGTCATCTCCTTTATCTTTCATAACGGCAAGAGCGGCCTTTAATTCGGGGATAGCGTTGAATTGGCGACGTACTTCTTTGATCATGTCCATTGCGGCACGCCCTACAGCACCCATGGCCATAGAAGAGAACAGGAAGGGCAACATACCCCCTAATAACAGACCAGCCATCACAAAAGGCTTAGAGATATCGATAGAATTAATTTTTGCGGTGGTCATAAAAGCAGCAAACAAAGCGAGTGCTGTCAGCGCAGCGGATCCGATAGCGAATCCTTTTCCAATGGCAGCGGTAGTGTTACCTACGGCATCGAGCTTATCGGTACGATCGCGCACTTCACTTGGTAGATCTGCCATTTCGGCTATACCTCCGGCATTGTCAGAAACGGGTCCGTAGGCATCTACAGCCAATTGGATACCTGTATTAGAGAGCATACCTACGGCGGCAATTGCAATACCGTATAGTCCGGCAAACTCATAGGCACCAATAATAGCGGCAGCCAAGATTATAATGGGTATAGTTGTGGACTGCATACCTACGCCTAATCCGGCGATGATGTTGGTTGCTGAGCCTGTAAGGGACTGATCGACGATCCCTTGTACAGGTTTTGTTCCGGTACCCGTATAAAATTCAGTGATTAAGCCTATAGCGAGGCCAGCTACTAGACCGAAGATAACGGACCAGAACACACCCATAGCATTATAGGATATGCCGTTATAGGTCCAAGTTGCGGGCATAAAGTGGTTAACCAGTAGGAAAGTGGCACCAAGCATTAAGCCGGCAGAAATAAATTCACCACGGTTAAGCGCTTTTTGAGGGTCTCCTCCTTCTTTGACACGCACGAAGAAAGTACCGATGATAGAAGTTACGATGCCTACACCAGCTAATGCTAATGGTAAGAGGACCGCATTTAGTCCACCGAAGGTGTTGGTTTCTTCAAATCCTGTCATACCGATAAAAGCGGCACCGAGTACCATCGTACCAATGATGGAACCTACATAGGATTCGAATAGGTCGGCACCCATACCGGCTACATCACCTACATTATCACCTACATTATCGGCTATAGTAGCAGGATTGAGTGGGTGGTCTTCCGGGATACCCGCCTCGACTTTACCAACAAGATCGGCACCTACATCAGCTGCTTTAGTGTAGATACCGCCACCTACACGTGCAAATAGTGCGATGGACGACGCACCAAAAGAGAAACCGGTTACAACGGTAATTACTTTATTGACATCCCAACCCATATTGGAGTAAGCTAAGAACAAAAGTCCAAGGCCCATTTCGCCGAGGCCTACGACACCCATACCCATTACGGAGCCACCAGCGAAAGCTACATCAAGTGCTTTGCCAAGACTGGTACGTGCTGCATTAGTGGTACGTACATTAGCTTTGGTTGCTACACGCATACCAATAAACCCTGCTAATGCTGAGCAAATAGCGCCCAGGATGAAAGATGCTGCGATCAGTGGGGAGGAATTTTCTGCATCAGCGGTTACACCGAGCAGAATAGCAACAGCGGCAACAAAAATGATAAGTACGCGATATTCAGCTTTGAGAAAAGCCATTGCACCTTCAGCGATATTTTGAGCGATACGCTCCATTCTTTCTGTTCCGATTTCTTGGCGAGAGACCCATGCGGATCGCCAAAAGGTGAAAAGCAAAGCTAGTACACCGAAAACAGGCACTAAATATAAAATTGATTGACCCATAATAACTTTTTCTTTGTAAAGAAGTAATTGACCGTTGTGCGGCCAAAAGATTAATGCAACTAAAAATCTATTCGTTAAGGTCTGGTCTTTAGTTTAGATCATAAAGGCCCGGACCAGGTTTTAATTTACGCCGGGCAAAACTAAGGCAAATTCCCTTGTTTACCAACAAAAATTGTGCATATGGAAGGTGTACTATTCCTCGAGCCATATCTTTTTTTGTGAGATCGGGCTTCGAGATGATGGTATGTTAGTACCCCATATAGAAAAGACCCAAGCATTTTTCGCCCTCTTGAAGGGGATGGAACTGTGCGAAGTCGGCAATTGCTTTCGGGGTACTCCAGTAGGCACCAATATGATGCGCGGTACATGTTAGCCACATATTTTGAACGGCACAAGCAGTAGCGGCAATTTCTTCCCACTCGGGAACGCGTTCATCAGGGTCGCGTTGCATGCAGATGGCAATTATACAATTGGCACGCTGTGGATTAGCGAGGTTTTTCTGGTATTTTTTTTCAGAAAAGGCTGCTGCTGGCGTATTGGTTTTGTACCAATTAGCTAGGAAGTTGCCTAATCGTTGTCGAGCGTTGCCTTTCAGCACTTTGAAGCGCCAGGGTTCGGTTCGTTTGTGGTTGGGAGCCCAGTTTGCATTATCGAGTATGGTTTTGATCAGATTTTCTTCAATTGGTTGATCTATATAGCTGGCTGGAAATATTGATCGCCTTTGCTGAATAAGTTGAGACAGGTTATCTAAGTTCATTTGTTTCAAAATTTATTGAAAGTAATGAAAAAAAGTACGAACTTGTAGTTGCGTAATAACACGCAAGGAAGGTACAAAAAGAGTGGCATGAAAAGTCTTCTTATCCATATTGCTTTTTGGGCAGATCTGGGTTTCCAGGGTTTATTACTTATTATATGTTTGTTGGGTGTAGCAGCAGGTGTTTATGCAGTATCACTCACGGCCCTTTTAACTTTAGGGTTATGGCAGTTATCGAGTGCTTTAATAGTTGGTTTACTATTAAAGGATCATGTTCGTATCATTTATTTCTTAGCGGCAACAGGTGTGGTTTGTTTGGGATTCGGATTTATGGTATTAATGGATGAATCACGGATAGGGTATTTTTTAGCTATTTTAGGTTTAACTATATTCTATGTTTCTGGTTGGATTTATATGTATCTGCAATGGTCGCGACGATTAATACTGAGTTAGAGGTATTGAAAATAGTTAGATAACGAGGCACCTAGCTTTAAAATCTCCCAAAAAACTGTTAAAAAGTGCCGAAAACCGAAATAAAGGTGTTAAAAGCCGACGGTTAGTTAATTTTAGCCAGCCTTATAATTTACAGCGAGACTAATCTAGAAATCTATTAATCCTTTGACAATTAAATATCTCCTGGTTAATAGCCAGGGGTTTTGGGAATAGGAAGTTTGGTTGCCCTTATGACGAAATGTTAGGGGCAACTTTTTTTTTGTCGTTTCGTACCTTAACTTAGGATGTGCAAATTATAGTTTTTTCCTATTCTGAATGCTTTTACTTTAAATATCTCGCAAAAGTTTGATAAGCATATACAAAAAACTACAATATGAAGGGGCTCGTTTTTACTGAATTTCTTGAAATGGTTGAAGAGCGATTTGGGTTCGAAACTATGGAAAGAATTATTTATGAAGCTGATTTGCCATCCGGAGGTGCATATACCTCAGTGGGTACCTATGATTATGGGGAAATGGTGAGTTTATTGACCCATTTATCGGAAAAAACAAAAGTAAGTATACCTGACATACTGTATGCTTATGGGTTATATTTGTTTTCCACATTTGAAAGGAACTATCCCACATTTTTGGAATCAGCGACATCTGCGTTTGATTTTTTGGAGTCAATAGAAAAGTACATTCATGTGGAGGTTAGGAAGTTATATCCCGATGCTGAATTGCCCTCCTTCAGTAGCAATCGTCCCAACGATACTACTCTTGAGTTGATGTATATGTCAGAGCGTAAGATGGGGCATTTCGCATTAGGTCTGATAGAGAAGAGTCTAGAGTATTACAATGAAAAGGCTTCTGTTGCAATGATTCCGTACAGTGAAGATGGAACTCGGGTAAAATTTGTCATTGAAAAGCGAAATTAATCTGATGACAGAGCGTGAATTCCTGCTAGAAAAGAGGCTAAAACGCGAAATTACTGCCCGCAAGGCTGCCGAAAAGCTACTAGAGTCCAAGTCACTGGAGCTTTATCATGTAAATGTTAACTTGGAGAATGCGAATAAGGAGCTTTTACTTCTGAATAAGAACCTGGAACAGCAAGTTAAAGATAGGAGCGAGGCTATCATTGTCAATGAACTAAAGTATAAGACACTTATTGACAATATGGATTTAGGTTTGATGGAGGTCGATAGTGAACATAATATCCTGAATGTCAATAAATCTTTCGAACGAATGGTAGGTTATTCCAAGGAGGAATTATTATACCAGAATGCGATGGAAGTGTTTGCTGTTCAGGAAGATAGGAGCCAATTGGAAGCTGAAAACATGGAACGCCTTACAGGACTTTCTAATATGTACGAGGCTCGCATACGTCATAAAGATGGTCGGATTTTGGATGTTTTAATAAGTGGTACACCAGTTACTGCATATAAGGGTAAAGTTATTGGTTCGATTGGTATTCATTATGACATAACTCCATTGAAGGAGTTACAGAGAAATTTGGTTTTAGCTAGAGAAGAAGCTGTGAAGTCACAGCATTTGGCGGAAAAAGCGAAACAGGCAGAGCAAAAGTTTTTGGCAAATATGAGCCACGAGATGCGTACGCCATTGAATGCGATTATCGGTATGTCGCATCTGGAATTGGATACTCTTAATTTCAAGCAGAAAGAATTTATTTCGGTATTGAGAAGTTCTGCTGATATGTTGCTCCGTTTGATTTCTGACGTACTTGATTTTTCTAAGATAGAGTCGGGTAATCTCGAAGCACAAAACCGGGCCTTTGATCTCAATAAGATTTTGAAGTTAATCCAGCGGACATATAGCATACGTCTTGAGGGAAGTCCAGTAGAATTTAGACTTCGTTTGGATCAAGAGATCAACACTATGATGTTTGGGGATGATTTGTTATTAAGTCAAATTTTTAATAATCTGCTAAGTAATGCAGAAAAATTTACTGGGAAGGGCTTTATCGAACTTTATATCGAACGCTTTAAAAAAGAAGAAAATCACATATGGTATCGGTTCAAATTTACGGATACTGGAATTGGGATCGACCCAGATAGCCAAAAAGTCATTTTTGAATCTTATCGGCAAGCTAAGTCTGATATTCGGATTCGTTATGGAGGAACAGGCCTTGGGTTACCTATTACCAAAAAGATCGTACAATTTTTAGGAGGAAATCTCACCCTACAAAGCAAAGTTGGAGAAGGAACTATTTTTACCATAGAACTACCTTTAAAGGATACAGGTAGACCGATTGAAGACACGAATAAAAATAGTACTTTTCAAAAAACGAAAATTGGGTTCTTTGGTACTATTTTAGTTGTTGAAGATAATGCGATTAACCGTAAATACGCAGGAACACTCTTGGCCAAATGGGAAATGGATTATGAATTTGCTTATCATGGGGCTGATGCGGTTAGAAAAGCGAATGAAAAGCATTACAGCCTGATCTTAATGGATTTGCAGATGCCACAAATGAATGGCTATGAAGCCACGCAGGCCATTCGCAGTCAGAGTATTAAGAATGCAGATACGCCTATAATTGCTTTAACAGCCACAGCGATTCAGGCAGAAAGAGAGAAAGCAAAGGCTTGTGGTATGAATGATTTTCTTTCAAAACCTTTTACACCTAGTCAGTTAGCAATCCTGCTGAATAGGTATCAATCCGACATAAATATAAACGTAGTGAAAAAACAAAATCCGGACACATTTACTCAGACTCTAAAACCTGATATAGTTATATTACGTTCAATCTATGGTGAAGATTATTCTTATTTGAGAGAGATGTTTACGCTTTTCCTTTCTGAGAGCGAGAAAATGTTCCCACAGCTAGAAAAGGCGGTCGTATCTATGAACTTCGAGGAGATCAAAAGAACAGCCCACCGGGTAAAACCTTCCTTTGGATTAGTAGGGTTTCCCAAATTTTCTGACGATATGACGGTTTTAGAAAGTGCAGCTATGGAAAAAAACGCAGAAGCTGTTATAGAAATATATGATAAATTTAAGCAGTTCCAGTCACACTTGCTGAGCTCGGTTCATGAAGTTTTGGAAAACATTGACAAAGGCAATATTTTAACGGTATAAACCCAGCCATTATGACCTTTAGAGCATTAATTGTTGATGATGATCCAATATCCCGTAAGGCAATCGAGCAGCTTTGTAACAAGACAAATCATGTTGAGGTAGTGGGAATCTGTGAGAATGGCCTGGATGCCAAAAAAATGTTGGATGTTGTATACGTCGACCTTATGTTCCTTGATATTGAAATGCCAGAATTAACAGGGATTCAATTATTACAGGAACTTTCCTCACCTCCTTTAGCGATTATTACCAGTTCCAAAGAGGATTACGCTTACGAAGCTTTTGAATACCAAGTTGTTGATTACCTGAAGAAACCTATTCCCTACGAAAGGTTTATGAAAGCCATTGAGCAGGCTATCATTACACAGGAAAAGATCAACGCTTTTAAAAAGCAATCACAGGATATTTATGTACGGCATGAGGGAAAGTATGTACGAGTCCCTTTTGACAGTATTTATTATTTTGAAAATGCAGGAGATTACGTTAGAATAAAAACAGCAAGTCAAAACCTGATCATCCACTCTACCCTTAAAAATATTGATAAGCGATTAGTAGATCCTAGGTTTTTACGTATCCATCGTTCTTTCATTGTTAACCTGAATAAAATCCAGGATATAGAAGAAAATACATTAGTGATAGATAAAGATGTCATTCCCATTAGCCGAGCAAATAAATCAACGCTAATGGGGCGACTTAACTTTTTGTAACCTAGTCCTTATCAATGTACGACGTTAATGTAGCCCTGTAAAACGTAATGGTATGGACAGTATCTCGCATACGGAAGAGAATTATTTTAAGGCGATCTTCAAAATTTCAGAAAAAACAGACACAACCGCTTCCAATAATGCTATTGCCAGATT
>JABSSK010000076.1 GCA_013214265.1 Saprospiraceae bacterium
AACATGGTAATCCGATAAGGTTGGTCAAGCGCTCCTGCAAGGTCATCGATCGTTTTGTTCGGAGGTCAAGGGTTGTATTTTTGAAATACCCATATTCTGTTTCTTTAATTCCGCGGGGGAGAATTTGAATAAACCTTGGTAACCACTTTGAATTCATTACATAAATGATCTATTGACGGCATAGATCTTACATGGTTGGTTGTAAATATAAAGTTAATATCCACATGAAGTTGGTGAAAATGAAGCAGCAATTGCCTTGGTGATTGTAAGGATTATTTCAAATTGGCGATTGAAAGTACATGTGTAACTTTTAGAATGGGTTCTTATACCAACAAATCGTCAGGGAATCCCTATATTTTGACCTCAAAATTATGCCAAAACCCAAAATATATTTTGATATGCGTAATCTAATCGCTCTTTTATTGTTAGGATGCTCTTTAAGTGTGTCCGCTGCTACCGGCACAACTAAAGCGGATGACGCTTTTTTTTCTGTCATTTACAGTGGGCAGTTTGGTGGTAATTATGATGGGCGTTTGATGCTTATGTTGTCAACCGATCCTGCTGCTGAGCCCCGGTTTCAAATTGCAGATGGGCCAGGGACCCAACTCGTATTTGGGAAAGACGTGGAAAATTGGGCACCTGGCGAACAAATATATTTTGGGCAAGCGGAATTTGGCTACCCCATGGCGAGCTTAGCTCAAGTACCGGCAGGTGAATATTATATTCAGGTGCTATTACATGTTTATGAAACGTTTAATCGGGCTGACGGACACACCGTAAAGTTACCAATGGATAATGGAGAAGGGCAGCAATGGAACCGCTCACCGGGGAACCTGTATAGCCAGCCTATTAAAATTACTTTTGACCCCAAAGAGAAAGCCTCTCGGGTATTATCAATTAATGAAGTCATTCCTCCCATCGAAGAACCGGCAGACTCTGAATACATAAAGCATATTAAAATTCGCTCCAAATTGCTTTCCGATTTCTGGGGTCAAGATATGTACCTTGGCGCTCATGTACTTTTACCAAAAGGATGGGAAGAAAATAAAAAAGTAAAATATCCACTTGCGATCATGCACGGACATTTTCCTTATGACTTTGGTGGTTGGCGAACCACTCCGCCTGATGAAGATATGCCTTGCGAATACAGCGCCCGCTTTGATGTGGATTGCTATAACAAAATCGTACAGCAAGAAGCATATGATTTTTATCAAGCCTGGACTGGTCCGGATTTTCCTAGGGTAATTGCTATTAAGATACAGCACGCAAACCCCTATTACGATGATTCTTATGCCGTAAATTCTGAAAATTTGGGCCCGTATGGGGATGCCATAACTTACGAACTAATTCCGCATATCGAAAAAGAATTCAGAGGGATTGGTAAAGGATGGGCCCGTTTTGTTTATGGAGGCTCTACTGGAGGTTGGGAAGCTTTGGCTGTTCAGGTGAAATACCCAAAGGAATACGGAGGATGCTATGCGGCTTGTCCTGACCCTATCGACTTTCGCGCGTATTGTCTGGTGAACCTTTACGAAGATAAAAACGCTTATTATCTGGATAGTAAATTCAAAAAGACACTTCGACCAGGGCACCGTGACTATCTGGGTAATGTAAGTGCTACCCTGAAAGATATGAACTTACGAGAACGGGCTTTAGGCTCAAAAAGTCGTTCTGGTCAACAATGGGACATATGGGAAGCGGTTTATTCTCCTGTTGGGTCAGATGGGTATCCGCAGCGGATTTGGAATAAGATGACAGGTGACATTAATCCAGAAGTCGCCCAATATTGGAGAGAGAATTACGATTTAGCCTATATCATGAAACGCGACTGGGGTAAAATTGGCAAAGACTTAGAGGGTAAAATTCATATCTATTGTGGGGATATGGATAATTACTACCTCAACAATGCGGTCTATTTGACCGAAACTATGCTAGAAGAAACGACAAATCCCTATTATAATGGGGAAGTAGATTATGGAGACCGGGCAGAACATTGCTGGAATGGTGATCAGACGCAGCCTAACCATATCTCCCGACTCAGATACCACCGGATGTTTATTCCTAAATGGGCAGATGAAATAAAATCACGTGCTCCCAAGGGGGCTGATTTGACTTCCTGGCGATACTAGGGCTTGGTAGTCAGAATTCAAATGGATGAAGAAAAATATAAGTTTTTTATATGATAACCACGGGCGTAGAATAAATTACGTGCGGTTGGCGGTGACGGATCGTTGTAATCTGAGGAGCTTTTATTGTATGCCTGAGTTAGGTATACAATACGAGGCCCGTGATGAACTGTTATCTTACGAAGAGATGGAGCAATTACTTCAATTACTTCGTCGTATGGGTATTACCAAGGTGCGCATTACGGGGGGTGAACCTTTCGTGCGAAGAAATATGATGACTTTTCTGCAGAAAGTATGCCAAATGGGATTCGATCAAGTAAACATAACTACAAATGGCACACTAACATCGAATTTGGTAACCGAACTCAAGGAAATAGGGATCTCCTCGGTAAACCTTAGTATCGATTCATTGGATTCTGAACGTTTTTTTTCCATTACTCGTCGTGATGTGTTACCAAAAGTTATGGAAACCTTTCACGCCCTTATGGAAACGGGCATACCTACTAAAATCAATGCCGTTGTTATGGATGGCCAGAATATTGATGATTTAATTCCGATGGCTGAACTAGCTCGTCAATATCCCGTTGATGTTCGTTTTATAGAAGAAATGCCTTTTAATGGGGCTGGAAGTCATTATCAGGTATTAAACTGGAACCACCAACAGATTGTCGAACACTTGCGTACAGCTTTCCCGCTGATGGAAAGATTCCCAGACCCTCCTTATTCGACTTCCATGAATTATAGTATTCCAGGATTCAAGGGTAAGCTAGGAATTATAGCGGCCTACAGTCGTACTTTTTGTGGGAGTTGTAATCGAATCAGAGTAACCCCCAAAGGGTTATTAAAAACATGTCTTTATGACAATGGCGTTTTTAATGTGAGAGATTTAATTCGGGCAGGTGCTTCTGATGAACAAATTTGGGATACCTTTTTAGAAGCATTGGGAAACCGTGCTAAAGATGGCTGGGAAGCGGAAAAGAACCGTAATGGTGGCCTTCCGATTACGGAATCCATGTCGACCATTGGAGGTTAATATCCAGTTGACCAAAATAAATCGTACTATCCATCTACTGTGTATACCCCATTTACTTTGAACGTTATATTACCATTTTGAATGAATAATCCTGACCACAAAGAACAAAGCCCCAAAGTTCAGCCTCCTGAAGAATTTACAGGGATTAAACTGAAAAAGGCAAAAAAAAATGCCGCGGGTATCCAAGGCATAGTGGCAGCATTAGGCCATGCCAACAAGTATATGACCACAGGTCAGGCCGTACGTACCATGTTCAAGCTCAACCAACAGGGTGGAGTGGATTGTCCGGGCTGTGCCTGGCCTGACCCCGATGATGACCGGTCCCAGCTAGGCGAATACTGTGAAAATGGAGTGAAAGCAATTGCGGAGGAAGCTTCCCGTAAAACAATCGGTGCCAACTTTTTTGCGCAGTATAGTGTAACCGAATTGAGCCATAGGTCAGACTTTAACCTGGGCAAATCCGGTCGACTTCGCGAACCTATGTATTTACCCAAAGGAGCATCTCATTATCAGCCCATTTCATGGGCAGATGCGTTCCAAAAAATAGGAAGTCATCTCCGTTCCCTTCCTGATCCTAATCAGGCAGTTTTCTACACTTCGGGACGAACCAGTAATGAAGCCGCCTTTCTATATCAGCTTTTTGTGCGTGAATTTGGCACTAATAATTTACCGGATTGTTCTAACATGTGCCACGAGTCATCCGGAGTAGGGTTATCCAAAACGGTTGGAATTGGCAAAGGATCAGTTACGCTCCCTGATTTATACGAGGCGGAAGTTATTTTGGTTATCGGCCAGAACCCAGGTACAAATCACCCCCGTATGCTTTCTGCATTAGAGCGATGCAAAGAAAATGGAGGTAAAATTATTACCATCAATCCACTACCTGAAGCTGGGTTAGCATCGTTCAAAAATCCGCAGCGGCCACTTAAATTGTTAAGCAAAGGAACGCCTATTTCTGATCTGTTCCTGCCGGTAAAAATAAATGGGGATATCGCTTTACTGAAAGCCATCATGCTACAGTTGTACTATCAGGAAATGAAAACCCCGGGAACGGTATTTGATTTTGATTTTATCAGTGCCAAAACGGAAGGATATGAAGACCTGATCACTGATTTGAAAACCCATGATTTTAATGAATTAGTAGAACAATCCGGCGTGCCAAGAGACCGTATATTGGCAGCAGCAGAAATGCTTCGTCGAAAAACGAAAATCATCATATGTTGGGCTATGGGACTTACCCAGCACGAAAACGGTGTCGCCAACATTCGCGAAGTAGTGAATCTGTTGTTACTCAAAGGAGCGATTGGTAAACCAGGTGCAGGTACCTGCCCGGTTCGTGGGCATAGTAATGTCCAAGGAGATCGGACCGTAGGTATATGGGAAGCACCACCATCCGCTTTTCTGGATAGAATCGAAAAAACGTATGGATTTCAACCACCGCAAAAGCATGGTTATGCTGTAGTCGACGCTATTGAGGCTATGCACAATCGCAAAGTGAACGTATTTTTTGCGATGGGTGGTAACTTTTTGTCCGCAGCACCAGATACAACGTATACAGCAGAAGCACTCCAACGTTGTCAACTAACCGTACAGGTATCCACAAAATTGAACCGTAGTCACCTGATACATGGTGAAGAAGCGCTTATCCTGCCCTGTTTAGGGCGTACCAATATCGATATTCAGGCTTCAGGCGAACAATTTGTAAGCGTAGAAAATTCAATGGGTGTAGTACATGCTTCCCGAGGTATTCTTTCACCTCCATCCAATACCCTTTTGAGTGAACCGGCCATCGTGGCAGGAATAGCAAAGGCTACACTGGGAAGTACATCCGTTATAAACTGGGACGACCTAGTAGCTAATTATGATCTTATTCGGGATGGGATTGAAGCAGTTGTACCCGGTTTTGATCAGTATAACCAAAGGGTTCGGGAACCAGGAGGTTTTTATTTACCTAATGGTGCGCGCCAGCAAGAGTTTAATACCGATACGGGTAAAGCTAAGTTTTCTGTAGTTCCTATACCTGATAATCGCGTGCCGGAAGGGCAATTTGCAATGATGACCATTCGCAGTCATGACCAGTACAATACCACCATATATGGATTACACGATCGCTACCGTGGTGTATTTAATGAGCGTCGGGTGGTATTGATGAATCGGGAAGATATGAAAGAGCACGATTTTCAGGTTAAAGAAATAGTGCATCTGTCAGGAGTTTATAATGGAAAATTAAGAGAGGCTAAACAATTTTTGGTTGTTCCTTATGATATTCCAAAAGGGTGTGTTGCAACTTATTTTCCGGAAGCTAACGTATTGGTTCCAATCGATAAAAAGGCTGCCTACAGTAAAACACCAGCATCTAAGCGTATTCTGATTTCCATCAAAAAAGCATTACCCAATGATTGATATCGAGCAGGCTACAAAAATCGTTCTAGAGGGTAAAGTCGATTTTGGGATGGAACAGGTTCCTATTCGTGAAGCAGCGGGGCGAATTCTGGCCGAGCCGTTGGTCGCTGATCGCGATTTTCCACCTTTCGATCGTGTGACAATGGACGGGATTGCTTTTGTCCATGCTACCCTTACGGGAAAAAAGGCAAATGGGCAGCCACTACTTTTTCCAGTATTAGGTATCCAAGCAGCAGGATCACCGGCACAGTCTCTTCCGGATACCACTGGTTGTATGGAAGTCATGACGGGTGCTGTTCTGCCCGCTGGTTGCGATACGGTGGTTCGGTATGAAGATGTTACAATTGAAAATGGCGTAGCTAGTCTGGTGGACAAAGCAATACGTCAGGGGCAAAACATACATCGCCAAGGCACGGATCGGCGCGCGGGTTCCCGTATTATTAATCCCGGAAAGCAGCTAACAGCAGCGGAATTAGGCGTTGCGGCTACGGTTGGAAAAGCTATGATTAGCGTTAAGCGATTACCTAAAGCCGTGATTATTTCTACCGGCAATGAACTGGTACCAGTTGATCAAACCCCTGCACCTCATCAGATTCGATCATCAAATATGTATACCATCCGTACGACCCTAGAAAAATGGGGCGTAGAAGTAGCCAATAAACATTTGGTCGATGATGCCGATATTATTCGGCAGGAACTTCAGGCGTGCCTAGACCAATATGATATGATTCTACTGAGTGGTGGGGTTTCAAAAGGTAAGTTTGATTTTGTACCTCAGGTATTGGCTGATCTTGGGGTACAGAAGTTTTTTCATCGCGTAAAACAACGACCAGGCAAACCATTTTGGTTTGGGCAATGGCATGCGCAGTGTACAGTATTTGCACTGCCAGGAAATCCTGTTTCAAGCTTTATGTGTACCCATAGGTATGTCGGCCCCTGGCTACGTGCCTGTCTAGGAATGGAACCTCTTCTTTACGATTATGCCGTGTTGGATGCTCCTTTTTCATTTAAGCCAGCACTGACATATTTCTTACAAGTCAAGCTTGATTATATACGGGATGGTCGGTTGTGTGCGGTACCCGTGGAAGGGCACGGCTCCGGTGATCTAGCTAATCTGGTGGATGCAGATGGATTTTTAGAATTACCCATGGACCGTACTGATTTTCCGGAAGGAGAATTATTTCCGGTTATAAAATATCGATAATATGGCTAAAGAGTTTACCCATCTAGATGAAGAAGGTCGCCCATCGATGGTAAATGTTGGGGGTAAAAAAGTGACCCAAAGAATGGCTAGGGCACGGTCCGTAGTTGTGGTAAATGTGGAAATTCTGGCTCATTTGGAGGGTGGAGATATTCATACTAAGAAAGGTCCCGTTTTTCAAACCGCCATCATTGCGGGTGTTATGGCAGCCAAAAAAACAGGGGAACTCATTCCTTTGTGTCACCCTCTAGGGTTGGACAATTGTCAGGTCGCGATTGTTATCAATCAGGACCAGGAGATTGTAGTGGAATGTACGGCCTCCCTTTCGGGAAAAACGGGTGTGGAAATGGAAGCGCTTACCGGTGCAAGCCTAGCTGCACTTACGATTTATGATATGTGTAAAGCTTTCTCTCATGATATTGTCATAAAAGAAACCCGTTTGATAGAAAAAAAAGGGGGAAAGTCAGACTTCAAACGTGAATAGGATAAGCTACGTTTCTTTGGTTTAAACCAAGGAATCCGTTGTAACCCTTACTTTATCAAAGTATTTAGGATTTAGATTAAAAAACCTTCTATTACTGGCTAAGTATTAAAAAATGAAGCATACCAAACATACCAAGCTGGCCCGCCCTCAAGTTGGGGAATTTGGCCGATTTGAATGGGCCATTTTGGGTACACCATGTGGTGCTATTAAAAGTCTTGCTGACCACTGGATCAATCATTTAAGGGAAGAATTTAAAGTAGCGTACGTGGATGCTGACCATGCCCAGGCCGATCAGGCTGAAGAAAGCCTGCAAGGGCCGCTTAAAGTGGGCGCTTCCATGGCTTATACCGATATGATCTCCTACCATAGGTTTGACCTAAAAGCAAAGTTGAATAAGCATCAATATCGGGTTTTATTCAACGAACAGGATATGGTGCTGGTAAATGGAAATCATTACCAGGCGCAGAAGCAAATTGTGGTGATTGATCCGGTAAAGGAGAAATCCTTACGGAAGCGAATGCATCAGCTTACGCAGGTAGCATTAATTTTATACACTGCAGATGTAAAAGAGCCTTTTGATTTTTTTAAGGAAGCCTTCCCGGAATGGGCATCGATCCCACAATGGTCGATTACTGATCATGAGCGTTCCCTTACTTTTTTGCGTAAGCATATTCATCGACCTGCTATCTACGGACTCGTTTTAGCGGGAGGGAAATCTACTCGCATGGGTGTTGATAAAGGCTTAATTGAATATAATGGAAAGCCTCAGCGAGAATATATGGCTGATTTATTGGGCGAATTTTGTGCGGAGACTTTCATATCGTGCCGGCCAGATCAGTTGGATACCCTGCCTGCAGGTTATCAGGGATTAGGAGACACATTTATGGACCTGGGGCCTTTTGGCGCGATTGCTTCTGCCTTTCGGCAAAAACCAGATGTAGCCTGGTTGGTCATAGCCTGTGATTTACCCTTGTTAGATGCATTTACGCTGCGTCAACTGGTCGCTGCACGTAATCCTTCGGAAATTGCTACGGCCTTCAACAGTCCGGTGAATGAATTCCCTGAACCCCTCATTGCTATCTGGGAGCCAAGGGCTTATCCGGTATTGCTACAATTTCTGACACAAGGGTATTCTTGTCCACGGAAAGTTTTGATTAATTCTTCTGTGGCACTTTTGGATGCCGAGCGACCCGAAGCATTAATGAATGCGAATTTTCCTGCGGACAAAGAAGAGGCTTTAGCAAAAATCAGAACAGCTAACTAAATAGATGTTTCTTCTAGTAGCCCTAAGTAAATGAATAATGAATGAAGCCACAGTAAGGCGTTAATTTAGGAAAAAGCCTTACTGTGGCTTAGGGATTAATTTCTGTAATCTAACGGTGGCTCCCGGTCACCTAAGAGGGCTTGGTATTCAAACCCAGGGCCGCGGCGGCGGTTCAGTTCCTGTTTGGCTTTGGCGCAGATTTTGGGATTGGCAAATAAATCTATCGCTGTGAGGGCTAGGGTCTTAGCTGCCACAACCATCCCTTTTTTCCCAATGGACATTCCGCCAGCGGCAACTGCTTGCCAGCTGTGGGGAGCTGTACCGGGCACCCAGGTGGCTGCGCGCATTCCGGCAGTAGGAACAACCCAGCTGACATCACCTACATCAGTGGACCCACCACCACCACGTTCGATCACATTGAATTCGTCAACTGATGAAGCAGCAGCCATTGTAGCTTTAGAGTCCGGGTATGATTCCATTATTTTTTCAGCGAAAGCCAATTCATCGGGAGTATAGTCAACTCCGCCTACCATCATCAGATTACTATACATGTGTTCACCCAATACCTGATTAGGCAACAGGTTAAAGACACCGTGAATAACTTCGTACTCCATTTGGGTACCTGTACCTAAAGCAGCGCCTTCGGCGGCTTTCACCACTCGGTCAAATATGGAACGTACTTGTGCCATTTCGGGATGACGCGTGTAGTAAAATACCTCAGCGAACTCTGGCACCACATTAGGGGCTTCTCCTCCACTGGTAATTACGTAATGGATGCGGGATTCCATTGGCACATGCTCGCGCATAAGGTTTACCATATAGTTGAGGGCTTCGACAGCATCGAGTGCGCTGCGGCCGCGTTCTGGTGCTACTGCAGCGTGAGAGGCTGCACCATAAAAGCGAAATTTAGCTGATTTATTAGCCAGAGAAGAACCGGCATCGGCGGAGTTACTGTTGCCGGGGTGCCAGTGCAGCATGGCATCTACATCATCAAAAATTCCAGAACGAACCATATACACTTTCCCTGCACCGCCTTCTTCTGCTGGGGTTCCGTACAGTCGTATTGTGCCAGGTATATTATGGGTCTGCATCCAGTTTTTTACAGCCACCGCGGCAGCAGTTGAGCCCGCTCCAAACAAGTGGTGACCGCAAGCATGGCCAGTATTACAGTCGGGGCGTTTTTTTCGGTATGGGACAGCCTCTTGAGAAATACCTGGTAAGGCATCAAATTCAGCCATAATTCCAATTACAGGCTGACCTGAGCCATAGCTGGCAACAAATGCAGTTGGAATATCTGCAATTCCTGCTTTGACCTTAAACCCAGCTTCCTGAAGCGTTTGTTGCAGTAAGTTGGAACTTTTTTCTTCTTGATAACCAAGTTCAGCCCATTCCCAGATATTCTGGGCTACTTCCGAGTAGTCGGAACGGTTGTTGTCAATCCATTGGATGACATCCATTTTATGATCAGTAGAAGCCGTTTGTGCACCCGCGAAAGGAGCAAAAACCAGGAGAAAGATTACGATAGTGAGAATCATTTTCATAATACTATATTTTTACGAAAGTGAAGGGTAAGACCTATTTTTTCAGCTTAACTAATTTATGTTTTCAGATAAAATGCCCGCAAATGTTCTGACTCCCATATAGTATTCTCGAAGCCTCACGTTTTCGTTAGGGCTATGCTGGTTATTATCAGAATTGACGACTGGAACGATAACGGCAGGTACATTGAGGGTGTTCACAAAAGGAGCAATTGGAACGGATCCTCCGTGGGATCGGATTTTAATGGGTACTTCTCCGTGTGCGGAAACCAATGCACGACTTAGCCAGTTCCCGATGGGGCTATTCAGATCGGTACGGAAAGCCTGATACGATATGCTGTTTGCCATCGACAGCAATCTGGGGTATTTTTTACGCTCTTCGTCGGTGGGTTCAGTTTCCAGGATATGGTATCCTCGTTCTTCAATATGATTCCGGATGAGTTGGATCAATCGTTCGGGATCACTTTCTTTTACCAGTCGGATATCCAGATTGGCAACAGCTGCAGCTGGAATGATAGTGCGTACTTTACGTCCTACCCATCCCGATGACATGCCTCTGATATTTAAGGAGGGGTACTGTATGGCTTCCTGAAGGTTGGCACCCACCTTTTCGGGGGCAGCAACGCCGAGCTTTTCTAGGATATGATTTTCATCGTCAGGGACGGAGGCTAAAATTTCTTTCACTTCATCAGAAAGTGAAATGCCATCATAAAAGCCGGGGATAGTAACCCGCCCTTCTTCATCTTTCATGCTGGCGAGTAGTTGAGCCAGTCGGATAGCGGGGTTTGGCGCATAATTACCATAGTGGCCACTATGTTGCGGAACGCGTGGTCCATAGGTCGTGATTCGAACTTTAGCAATGCCTCGGGCACCAAAAGCCAAGGTAGGGCGATTGGTTACATGCATCGGACCGTCCAGGATAACGAGCATATCGGCGGCCAGCTTTTCGCGGTAGGTGACTACTGCTTCCGGAAGGCTAGGTGAGCCAATTTCTTCCTCATTATCCATGATTATTTTAATGTTGTAGTTGGGGGTTGTTTTTTCTTCTTTCATAGCATCAAGGGCAGCTAAGAACATCACGATGGGGCCTTTCGCATCAGAAGAGGAACGGGCGTAGATACGCCAATTAGGGTCAGGTGGGGTATCTAAATGACTCCAGGGTATTTCTTGGTAGTTACCGTTTTGATCTTGTGCTTTTAGGGTTGGTGTGAAGGGTGTCTTTTGCTTCCAGGCAATAGGATCAACGGATTGGCCATCCACATGCATATAAAACATGACCGTTTTTTGAGCGCCGGGAAAGGATTGCTCCGCTAAAATGAGGTCAATACTTTTTGTTGGTAGCCGGGTAATGGTGAAGCCTCTTTTCTGGAATGCATTGGACACCCAGTTGATATTAGCTTCTAATTGTTCGGGAATGCTGGCGTCATTGGGTAAGGTTAGGAATTCATAAAATTCCTGAAACGATTGCTGGGTATATTTTTCTATGGTTTCATCGGAAGGGGACTGAGTAAAGCCGATACTACTGAGCACGCATCCAAATAGGATTAGTCGCAATCGTTTTTTCATAGCGGGTATTTTAGAAGTATTCTGTTGGTGGAATACTTCTAAAATACCAAATTTTCAGGTAGTGACCTCCTCACTATAGTGAGGAGGTCACTACTTTTTTCACTAATGCCCTACGGCCAGCCTGCATACGCAATAAATAAACCCCACCGGGTAGCCGCAACTGCCCTAAATCTAATCGTATATCATGCCAACCTGGAGTAGTCCACCCTTGGGAAAGATCCTTAAGCTGGCGACCTCGCATATCTAATAGTTCAGCTCTTACACGACTACCTACCGGTAAATAATACCGTAACGTATATTGATTACCATTCCTTAAAATGGTATGTTCCAGAGGAACTGATCGGGATGGATTACTGTATGATGTTGTCTGGCAAGCAATACCAAGCTCAGGAATACGATCAAATGGGTTACCCATGATCTGATCGACACTGGTTGGTGATAAGCACAACCAATTCTCCAGCACGCTACTGTATATTGATCGAAAATCCGTTTCGTACGGTAAATTACCCGTCAAATCCCGATCAGCAAGATCTGGACCCCGACCAATAGTACCGTTACCATTTAAGCCAGCGCCGAATAAAAGCATGGGTGAAGCAGCACCATGATCTGTACCACCAGAAGCATTTTGTTCGATTCGCCTGCCAAATTCGCTGATCGACATACACAATACATTAGAATCTGCTCCATCAGAGGCAAGGTCCTGATAAAAATCCGTTACACCTTGAGCCAGTTCCGACATCAATCGGGGGTGAATATTATTCTGCCCAGCGTGCGTATCAAAACCACCAAGCGTAATCATATATAAACGTGTCGAAAGCCCCCCCTTTATCAAGCGGGCAATGAGTGCAAACTGATCACCCAAGCCGCGATTATATTCAACGGTATTACGGGCTCGCTCATAGGCTTCGTTTATCACTTGGGCATAGGTGAACGTACTATTGACAACGGAACGTACATAGCCTAATTGCTCCCCGTAGTAACACTCTGGCACATTGATGGGGTCATACAACACACCATCCTGAGCAATGCGTGCGAGTTGATCAATATTATTGACTACCACACCCATATTGGTAGCTTCATTGTTGAGGAAAGCTAAATTGCCAGAACCTCCAATTTGAATTGCAGGTGGATCAACCGGTGGATTGATCAGAAAATCAGGAAACTCGGTCTCCAGCCATCGCCCCAGCCAACCACTATTTTCTTCTACATCCGAATCAGAAGCCGAAGCCCAAATATCAGAAGAACGAAAATGCGATAAATTCTGATCCGGATAACCCACGCTATGCACGACTTTCATCGCTCCTTGATCCCACATGCTCTGAAGGGGCCTTAGGCTGTCGGTCATTCCAAAGCGATCATCAAGCTGAATGACCCGATCTTCTTGTATGCGAATGGTAGGACGTGCTGATTGGTATAGGCCATATTGACTAATGGGTATAATCATATTCAGACCATCATTTCCTCCCTTGAGTCGGATGAGCACCAGAATTCTATCCGTGTTAGCATTGGATAGTGCTTGCGAAAAAGGAGATGCACCCAATGCGGTAATGGGGGTGTTAGCCAGTAGCATGGAACCTGATCCGATAAGGCCCAAATCACGCAGGAATGACCTTCTGCTCCATTGTCGATGATCCTTTTGGTGCGCTGCTCCATGCTCTAGAGCAGCACCGTGCCTTAGTTGATGATTGTTTTTGTTGTTGTTATGATCGTGGTGGTTACACATATTTGTGGGATTAGACAAGTTGAAAATCGGGTTGCTGCATTAGGTGGTCAAGAAGTAGTGTAACCTGTTCGGGAACTACATCCCAGTCCAGATTCCAACTGCCATCATCAAAATAGTTTTGCGGAACCTCACCCCTAAAAACATCGGTAGCTTCCTCGTAGGCAGTTTCTCCCGTAAGGCCATGGGTCATAAAATGATTAGCTAAAGCAGCCGTTACCACAGCAGGATCATTGGAGTCATTACTCAGCGTTTTCGCTAGTGAACGCAGCACCTCACCGGATGTTTCCCATAGGTAGTTTACATAAAGCTCCATAGATTGCCAACGAAAAGTTATGGTATTCGTATTCAGCCATATTCGGTTTCCGGGCCAACCCGCCACGTCCGTCGGATCAAATAAGATTTGATCTTGCAGGTTAGAGAAATAAATAAATCCTTGTATCAGGTCATCATTGTCATTTGGGAAATTCCCATCCCGAACTAGGCCTACAAATGTTTCGATGGGACTCTTAATTTGGGTTCCAGGTAAATAGTCATCGAAGAAGTGCTCGCTCTTGAATAGCTGCCGAAAGACGGGAGCCAACTCAAAGTTATTGGACCGGAAAGTAGTTGCTAAAGCATCTACAACAGCCTCATCCACTTCCGGATGAACAAATTGACTGTATATTTTCTGGCAGACATAAAGACTGATTTCAGTGGCACGTTCATCAAAAAGAATATCAATTACATCATCATATCCCCAATTGCCGGTGCGGCCGAAAATAGTCTTTTCAGTAGTGTCATGGCGATTGGATTGGAAAGTAATAGGCGCACATGCCTCTGTTCGATAAACATATCCGGTCAGTGCCCTAGCTGTTTCTTCTATGTCTTGTTGAGTATAGTTATTACCCTGGCCAAGAGTGAATAACTCGTACAACTCGCGGGCATAATTCTCATTAGGGGACAATCGGGTATTTTGAGCGCCATTCAAAAAGATAAGCATAGCTGGCGTAAGGCCCATTTCACGGGTAAAATCCTTGAAGTTACCCAACGCATATTGCTGTAAAAGTTTATGATACTGATATAAGTACGAAGGGCAGTTATAGTCTTCCAGGCGGGTTACGAAATGATTATGCCAGAAAAGGGCTACCTTCTCTCTGAATCCATGAATCGTCATGTCACGAAACCATTTTATTCGCCAGCTTCTGATTTGCATATTGGCCATATCCCGGGCATTCTCGGGATCATAATCACTTAATGACCAATACGCCCATTCCGGTTCTTCGGGTAAAGGGAGAGCAATTGCTTCGTCAATAATTTGATCAACCAATGCTTGGGGAGCCATCAGTCGAGCCGTTTCGACAGATGCTGGGGGAGCTCCAAAACCAGTTCTTCGTAAAAGGTGGCGAATGCGGTAATCATTCCAAGGGCGATCAGGGGTTGGTTCATAGTACGCCAAGCTTCCTTGTACACAGTTGCTAAATTCTATATCATTCATCTTTTTACTGCTTTATAATTTTTATAAACGGATTGGTAATGAAAAACCCTAGCTTGTATTGAAAATCTTTTATTTGAGTTAAATCATCGAAGAATTGAAAAAGCTGGTCGCTTTCTCTTTTATGACCCCAAAATGATTTCGTACTTTTTCCTTGCTAAAGGAAGGACCAATAACATCACAGGCATTTACATATTAAAAGTGCCATTATGTCGGTTTTTTTATAAATGACTGACATAAGGGCTGTTTTAAGGAGTTGGCCTTTATTTTGTAGATAATTAACCAAATTGTAAAGCATAACTGATTACCATATATGACCTATGATAATTTTACCATAAAGGCACAAGAGTCCATATTAAAAGCGCAACAGATTGCTGCCGGCATGGATCAACAACAGGTTGATACAACTCACCTGATAAGAGGGATAATCGAAACAGATGAGAATGTGGCCAAATTCTTACTCCAAAAAACAGGTGTCAACATGGCTTCCCTAAACCGGAACCTTGACGAAGCTATTCGCACATATCCCAAAGTGGAAGGTAGTGAAAAACAATACTTGACTAAAGATGCCAATAAAGCACTGAGTCGAGCTAAGAAATTAATGCCCGATTTTGGAGACGAGTATATATCCATCGAGTTAATCCTCTTAGGCATCCTCACCGGGGACGATAAAGGCGGAAAAATTCTGAAAACGGAAGGTGTCACAGAAAAGGAGTTAAAAG
>JABSSK010000077.1 GCA_013214265.1 Saprospiraceae bacterium
AGCTTCCCGAAGGCAATAATTTTTTAGATAGTCAAATTTTTTGTTGCTATATTTTGATACCGGTAGTTTTTCTAATTTAACATTAGTAAACAATTGAATATGTTCGAATTTTTTGGTGAACAATCTGTTTTTATACTGAGACCTGTTATGCTTACAAATGATATAAAGCATTTCTCTACTAAAGGTAGAAACAAACAAAAGATTGAATCTTAATTGCGGGTTGGCAACTAACATTAGCGCTTCGGCAACTTCATAACCTTGAAAGTTAGATATTGGTTTTCCCCAATCCAACTCGACAAAAACAATTATATTCTCAAAGGAAAATGGTGTCGCTAGTAATTGTTGCAATTCATGGTTAGATGAAACCACCCGCTGTTTTGTTGGATCAATTGTCCCCACAAAATATTGAGTTACTTTGTCAAGAATAAACAGTGTTTTTAGTATTAATGGAGCTGATTTTTTACTCACTAATTCATTTCCCTAAATTATTTTACTGGTTCCATTTTGCATTGACATAGCTGCTTGATTTTCTGTTCAATATCTTCTAATGCTGTATTATTGTTTAAGTTATCCCCGTCCTTACCATCAACTTTTAGTATGTCTAAATAAAGGTTTACGTACTCTTTAACCATTTTTTCAAGTCCGGGTACAGGCCAGTGCTTTTCTAATTTAGTGAGTAGCTCTTGGTATTTTTCAGTCTGTGTGGATAAATGCTCTGCTATTTCAACTAATTCATCCCAATAAATACTGCCACCAGAATGAGATTGTTCCATAAAGTTTACGTTTTTTTCTGGTAAAAAATATTTAATCTTTTTTTTCTGAGCTTTTTTGAACCCCGAACTTACATGTAGTAAAACAAGTACATTATTATCCTCACCTACAAACCTCTGAAAAATGTCTTTATACTCATTAGTAGGAGTAGTATCTGTATGAATTAGTATATCTGGGTTAGCACACTCCTCTATATTTTCTTTGGGCCTGCATATAAAGGATGCATCCTGATTTCTAATCAATAATATATTAGCTTCTACACCAAACTGTTGTAGTTCCAAAATAGTGAAAGGATTATTTCCCTGATTAAAGCAGTTATATTCGTTTTTAGAATTATTATTAGTGAAAATAATAAACTTAGTCATTGTATCTCCTTGCTGACTGAAGTAATTTTGAAAGATATATTTTACTGCGGTAGGTTATGACGTATTGATTAACCAGAGAAAATGGTAGATAGAAAATATCTTTAGGTAAGTTAGATGGTTTGCCCCTACCAGATATAATAATGAGTTTTGCTTTTTTATTGAATTCACTAACAAATTTAGTGATTTCTTCAACCTCTGTAGAACGAATGGATTTTTCAATAATACCTTGATGTATAACAATATAATCGAAAATGTTTTTATTTTTTTTAACCCATTCCTTGACTTTAGTAGCCACTGAATCACCATCCTCATGAAAACTATTTTTATTCAAGTTTATATCGCTTTCATCAGGTACAAAGATATTCATCATTTTTGATATTTGTATTATATTTATATCACTATCACTATCACAAATTTCGGCCTGTATACGTTCATCCAAAATACCAATTTTCAATTGTGCTGCACTTGCTAATTGATACTCAATAAGCCGATTATTTTTATCATTGGATTTTAAGTCCGAAATCATTTTTGCCGTTCCAGATTCCGCACCATAATTTTCAAAGTAAAGCGTTTTATTCTCTAGTTCAGTTGGCCAATCTCCATGATCATGAAACACTATTTTGTCAGGCTGATTTTGTTCTTCATTAATTGTTTCGTTTTGTGAAAGCATAACTATATTAGTTTGCGAATTACTGCTTGGTAATTTTTGTAGTATGCCAAGTTCAATATTGTCAGATTCAATATTGTCAAAATTACACAAATCTTTAATGGCAGATAAAGATAACTTTAAGTTTTGCTGGTTACTTTCAACTTCATTATCACCCAAAACTTCGTCTTCAATAATCAAGTAGTCATGGCTGACTTTATGCTTACTCCCATCATTCAGTATTAACTCGCCATACCGAATTAAATGCATTAAATTTTTACCTAGATCCGCTTTTTTATCTTGATCCAATTTTTTATCTAGATCCGCTTCAGTTACAAAATGAACACCTATCTCTTCCCATTTCTCTTTGTTTACATCCTTCATTTTCTCTTTAGTAATAATGCAAGCTAACTTAGGTTTAAGAAGGTATAATTCAAAACAAAGATTTTTGTCTTTATCCAAAACAATATTTACCAACCGTTCTGTGGGCTTTTTATCCAACGCCTCTAATGGGTGTTTTCTAAGATAAGCGGCACATATTTTGATTTCCAAAAGGCCCCAATCATTTTCACGTAAAGCACATTTATCATCCAGAATATCTCTGTCAATCTTTCCATTCATCCAGTTTATAAATGATTGATTTTTCTTTTTACCATAAGTCTGTTTTTCTCTATCATCCTTATTACATTTACCTAAATTATCTTTAATTATAATTTTATGGTAATCATTGTCTTCAAAATCAGTATCTTTTGATATTGTTAATTTCAGTAATTTTTTTCTATATGGATTTCCGTTAGCATCATTAAATTCATCAAGGGGAATAGTTGAATGTTTTACAGCATTTCTAATAATATTTTCAAGTATTACATAAAATGCCTGAGCACCAAGAATATCGTTAGGAAGCGCAACATGACATTCTTCGCCATTAAATTTTAATAAAATATTCCTTTTTTCCGGATAAGCAACATCAAAAGTAATTTCACTAGACCCGCTTATATACTTAATTAAGTAATAAGGCCACTCACCTTTGGTGACTGTATATTGAGAAAAAAAACGATCTACAACATCTTTGGAAAGTTTAGTTGGAAAAGTCACAAGCGGCTTGGTTGTCACAATATCTGCAATAAATTCAATTCTATCCTTTAGGTATCTTAGGAATGATGTTACATCAATATCTTCATATTCTTGAATATTAACCAGCTTAGCCAAAACATGCGAATTGATATTATGTGACATCTGCCGATTCATCACTTGAGAAATAGCAGCCTTTTTAGATTGTTTTTTACCTGCTCAATAATTAAAGGGATAACATTTTGTTCAACTTTTGGTTCAATTAAAGGTACGTAATTTTCCCACATATTATCGACAATCCCCTGAATATGTGTAAAATCAAACTCTTCGGTCTCTCTTTTTCTACGCCAAAAAGCAAGGTGCAGTAAACCATCCAAGCCTTCAATAGCTATTTTTTTATACAAATAAAATATTTCACAGGAGTCTTTATTATCTTTAAATTTTACAAAATCAGGCAGTTTTACCTCGCTACAGGAATAAACATCGGGAGTGTAAAATATTGCAGTATGTAATAATCGAAGGAATTTTTTTTCGGTTTCTGTGGGATTCCCTGTGGAAGACAAATGATTAGATAAATGGATTTGATTTGCTGAATTACTGTAATTATAGTGATAATAAATCCACTTTTCATTATCATTATCATTATCAGTTTTACTATTATTAAGTTCAAATAATGATTCTATCCCCTCTATTTTGAGAAGTTCCTCATCATAATACTTATAATATTCTTTATATGGAAAGTCAATTACATACTGATCTTTACCATGAAGTTTAGCCTCAAACGACACCAGACCTAAATAAATATCGTCTTCAAAAACTTTATTCTTATCCAAAACTTTTTTAAAGCGCTTAAAGTCTCTATTTTCTTCCTTAAAAAAATTATATCTTGAACTTATGTTTGAAGGCTTGATTATTTTTGACCATAAATCAAACATAATATTACCCAATAAATTGCCATAAAGTTTAAAAGCATCAGTGGTGCCTAACCAATCTTCAACTGTTACTTTATCCGTGACTTTCTTAGTCAATTTATCCTTTGCACTAAAAATGTTTAGCACCGATGACATTTCAAAATAATAAATATTATTTTTTTCTATCACACCCTTAAGATTTTTATAAATCGCACTTCTTTTCGTCTCAATCTCCCGATGGAGTAAATCAGGGTTATGGGTGTGAAGCGCGATTTGTTTAACTTCATTTGTACTTAATGCTTCGAGGATCTTGTAATTGTCCCCTTCTAAAAGAGCATCAACCGTTGTACTGTTTACGTCATTGTCGTCATTTATACTTTGTAATTTATTATCATGACATTCAAAGGCTGAAAATCCCCTATCTGACCAAAAGGTATTAATTTTTTGATTAGTTATTAATTCAACAATATTTTTCCTATTTTCTACTTCATCTATATAAACGTTGTAATGGTAAAAAGTAATACAGGTTTTCTTCTTTGGTAAATTAATTGTGTAACTTCCTGCCATTTCAGAATTTATTCTGGCATTTTCTTTTCTATCACCTGAAAACATTACCTTTAATTTTTTGAAATAACTTTCAAATTCTTCAGAGATACCATCACCCATTTGTTTTAATAACACACTCACATATTTATGGGCTGAAAAAGGATTGTCGTCAACAATCAATAATCTGCATTCAATTACATTGCTATTTTTATTATTATTCATCATATGTCCTTTGTCCTGTGTCCTTTAACTGAATTCCCTTTAATTTACTATTCCATAATCCATTCAACAAATTGCTTATTTGTTGTCTTGTTCTATACGCTGCAAGTAACCCTCGTTATAGTAAGATTTACTATATTCATAACAATTAATAATATTGCCATTAGCTAAGTGATTACTAAGTTCAGCAATTTCTATGACGGTATCAGAAACGTCATCAAGATTAAGATAGTGTTCATAATCACCGTGCGGTTTTGATTCCTTGTTTTGAGGTGTTTTCAACGATGATAAAGCGATTGAATTAGCCACTATATTGTTACAGGCATGCTCATGAGCAATACACTTTATCGTTGCATCTACTGCGGCTTTGGCTGCAGTAAATGGCAGCATATTAGGAAAATGATATTCCGTTGCATTACAACTAAATGTCATTATTTTTCCACCACCTTTTTTTATCATCATGGGCAGAATATGTTGTAATACGTTATACAATGTACCGTAATGACTATCCATCATACTTTTTGCTTCTCCCGTAGAAAATTCTAAAAAAGGTAGATGCAGCCAAAAGTCCCCTGCACTGTGGACAACGGTAAAAGAACTGTCAAAGAAAGTGTTGATTTCTTCTAAAATGTCATCACCTTCCTTTAGTTCTAACAAGTCAATACCATAACGGTAAATAGTATTAGTATCAACAAGTTGTTCTAATTTATCGTTACGTGACCTTGAAACTATGAATAGTTTACAATTTGACGAAAAACGTTGTTTTATTCTGGCAGCCAAGGCGATACCTAGCGTTGAAGTAGCGCCAGTAATTAAAAAATTTCTATTCATTTGATAATTCCATATTTGAATTTAAATAAAGATTAAGGGTTTGTTTATAAATCCCATTTTTTCCATATTCTGGAAAAGTCCCACTTATTTTCACGTAAATTTCATCTTTGAGTGCAGTATGGCCACCATGAAAGGTTAATGTAGTCTGGCTTTCTCGATGCCGATAACATGCATAGGTTCCCGTTGAAAAAACTTTGCTAAAGGCGATCCCATACTTTTTCTCTGTGAAGGTTATGTTGTTACTTGCCAGGGAAATAAAACTTTCTGGTGATGCCGATAATTTAGTTATATCTCCGTCTTTTTGGACACCTGCAATATTGATTTCTGGAAAACTAATAATACGTAAAGCATCTAATGTCGGAGGGGTTTTTAAAAATTCTTCTACTGGTTGCCGACTAATACTTTCAATTTTACCGGTTAAGCTATCCTTTACTAAAAACGCAATATCATTGCCGATAAACTTCGCTTCTTCGATATGATGTGTGACATAAACAGCAAAAAGGTTCAGTTCGGTAACCAATTCATGTAATTTTGTTAAAAAGGCAAATTTAACATCAGCATCCAGACCTGTACAAGGTTCATCTAACAAGAGTATGTCGGGCTTAATACTTAATGCTCTCAACAGTGAAAGCCTTTGTTTTTGACCGCCGCTCAATTCACTGACATGACTGCGTTGTTCCAGTATTTTTCTAATTTCAAGTAAATCTACAAGACGTTCAAACTGTTCATCGTTAAAGCGATTTTTAAGTTTAGAGGCGTAGCTAAAATATTTAGCGTTATCCATAGGGCTAAGGTGCTCAAACAATACCGGCTCTTGGGGAACGTAGGAAAAAACAGCACCAGAAGGGGCAAACTGCACATGACCTTTCTCCGGCATTAATACACCTAACATCAATTTTAATAACGTTGTCTTACCTGAGCCACTGGCTCCCATCAAGGCGGTAACGTGACCATTTTTATCTGGAGCTCCAAGTTCCAGACTCAAGTCTTTAAAAAGCTGATCTTTTTTTGAATAACTAAAATCTATGCGTTCAAGTATGATACTTTTCATTGATTATTTCTTTTCATTCGTTGTTGACATGTATTCATCGTTAATTTCTTTGCGCTTTCGCTAGTGATTGAGTCCATAAAAACAAGCATAAAGCGGCCAGTAGAATGGAAACAAACAAAAAGGTCATCGCTTCGGAATAATCTGCTTGTCTACTGCTGATAGTTCTAAGCAATATAGATACGAAAGAAGGTATGCTATCGGAAAAAACACGATTAATAATTCCTTCATTCCAAATAATGGTTGTAGCAAACAAAAATGTCAGCAGATAGTCCCCACGAAATCGTCTCCAAAAATTCCAGTAAAATTTGCTTCTTTCTGGGATATTGAAGATGGAAAGATATTCAAGCTCTTTTTTGTGGACACGAAAATGGGTGACAAAAAGAAAACTCCCCAGTAAGGGCAATGAGAGCATGCAATGCCCGATAATCCAAAAAAGGGAAATAGCTGATTGATGGGAAAGATTGACAATATTGAGCCATTTAAATCCCGCTATCAGTAAAACAATAGGGGGAGTAAGACGAATAGTATAAAGTAATGCAAGTATAAGGATTGATGTTTTGTTAAAAGTCCCCATAGTTACTGGCCCGGCAAGCCTCAGCGCTACCGAAAGTATGATAGATAGTGTACAAGCTATCAATGATGCCAACAGGGTTAGGTAGAATGGTTCCCACAGTACAACCACTGAGTTTTGATAGTTGATTGATTGCGTTGCTATAAGGTAGATAACAGGTGCCAACAATACCAACAGAATGAGAGGCATTTTTCTTCCAGCCTTCTGCTCTTTTAGTTTTTTATTATCTGGTATTATTTCTGGCAAAATTATTTTTTTTCGCGAGCGAGAAAAAACAGTAATACCTTTAGTCAGAAGCCCGGAAAACAATAAAAAACCAACAAAAGCTATAGGAAGAATATACAAGAAACTGTATGAAGCGACTTTAACAGCAGCAAAGTTAAAGTTGATTAACAGATCGGATCGGAATTGACGGTAAAGCCAGTGGCTGATCAATTCTGAATCTGTCCCGGGGGACGCTGAAAAGATAAGGGTCAGCTTAATATCTTCATAAAAAGAAAAAACAAAACCGATTAAAAATAAAAGAATAAGTAAATTTTTTGTATGAGGTAAATACAGATCCCGTACTTTTTCGTAAGATGTTAATGCTGACACTTCTGCAAAAACAAGTTGTTCATTGCTGATGCTTTTTAAAGAAATCCATAATAAATAGGCAAACAAACTACCGAATTGCCATATTTGAATAACAATAAGTATACCGAAAATAATCCAAGGGCTAGTAAAGGCTATACTTTTAATTTCATTGTTCAATAGTAGCATTTTAAAAATAAATGCTACTGACACATTGCCTAATAAAAATGGCACAATCAAGAGGCTAAACCACTTTCCCTGAGTTGATGACAGTTCTATTTTGCGCAATTTCAACGCATAAAAAAAACCACAACAAATGCATAACCCTGCACTTAACAGCGCGACTAACATACTTCGCAAAGTAATGGATTGTAATTGTGACGGAACCGAACTTCCCCACACATGGGTTGTTTCACCGAGCAAGGCAACGGGCATTAAATAAGCCAACAAAGCTAATATAATTATGCCCGACACCGCCCAATAAACTTGGTACCTTGTTAGTCCAATCGTGCTACTGAAATTAAAAGTTTTCATTTTATAAAATGGCTTTAAAGATCGCTGGACGTTCATTATCTATAATCTGTTGAGCCTGCTCCAAAGCCTGAGGAACCGTTAAGTCTCCCTTCCAGGCTTTTTGTATAAATTCAGAAAGCGTTTGACTAATTAAATCGCTATCAGGGCCAGCTTCAAGGAAATAACTGCCTCGCTCCAATGATTCTTCCAATGCATGTATGTAAGGGATCCCTTGAACCCTAGGGTCGCTGTAAACACTTTTTAGCGGAGAAGCCAATCCATTTTTGACCATTTCAACCTGATTATCTTTTTGCAATAACCATGTAACAAATTTAAAGGCTGCTTCAGGGTTACGAGATTTCCGATTGATAAAGAAAGAACCACCTGCAATCATAGATGTATTGCCTGGGATCACAGTAAAACCAAACCTTTTATCAAAAACACCGTTTTTGTCAGTAAAGGCTGGAAATAGGTAATCTATCCACATCAGTGACATAGCAACATTTCCTTCCTTCATAAGTTCAGCCTGTAAGGTTCCGTCTACATCAAAAAAGCTGCCTTTGTTGTACGGGCGTAAATCAACAAACAATTGAGTTGCTGCAATGTTTTTTTCAGTGTTGACAGTTATAGGTACATTCAAACCACCTTCCCAGCCTCTTGTTTTACGCGAAACACCATCACCCATACCAAATGCAAAATTCGTCCATTCATAATAAAGCCAACCTGAAGCAGAGCCTTGCATAGCCACACCGTAAGTATTACGTTCTTTATCAGTAAAAAAAGCGGCTATTTGTTTATAGTCTGCCCACGTTGTCGGGGGGATAAGTTCTTTACCATAGAGTACCTGATATCTTTTCTTGTTGAGCTCATCTTCAAACATTTCTTTGTTGTAGGTCATGAGCATAGTATTGGCAGCAAAAGGATAACCAACAGATGCTATTCCTTTATCTGGATGTTTTTCATCCGTGTAATAATAACCAAGCTCTTTCCAGACATTCGGGAATAAATCAGCTTCAAAATCAAAGTTTGTATCCGAAATGGCAGAAAGTTTAATTTTTAGTGAATCAAGAGGATAGACGTAATTATTTCGCACAAACGACGAGAGGGAAAAATTATATTGCATGACAATATCATACCTTCCTGTCTGGCTGGCAAAGTCCACATTAGCCTTTTCAAACGATTCTTCAAAGGTGTAGCCAAGAATATCGACAGGTTGTTTTTTTACCGATTCATACTCTCCTTTTAGTGTGCGAATGGCCTGTATATTAGCCGACTCCTCACCGATTACGGTGATTGTATTTGTGTTTGTGTTTGAATCGCAGGCTGTCACAAATAGGACGGCTACAAGGCTTATGGAAAATATCATCATTTTAAACATGGTTTTTCCTCGTTATGTTAGTTTTATACATTTTGGTCTCGGGTTCTTGGGTGTATATTGAGAATATGACAATATTACTCTCTACCTAGTTTTCCCGAGTTTTCCCTATTGGAAAGCTGACCAATAGCAAGACGATTTTTTCTTTGCTAGAAACGGTTTGTAGATCCATTGTTCTTAAGTGAAGTAAAAATTGGGGAGAGTTGGCGTTCACCACAAAACTGCCTAGTTCAACGCTTATTTAGGGGTCCTGTGCATAGATGGAAAATATGACGGAACCAGATAGGCTTATTCATCATCAAACACACTCATTGCCCATAATGGAAGAAATCAAAGAATTAGGTAGCCAGCACCTGGAAAATAACACTATTGAAGAAAATAGCGGTTTAGGTAAGGCAATAAAGTATTTTAATAAACACTACTATGAATTAACAAGCTTCTGTCGACTTGAAGGAGCTAAATTGGATAACAATGCCATGGAAGCGCAATTAAAACTGACGGTTAGAAGCGTAAAAAAAACTCTATGTTTTACAAGGCACTATCGGGTGGCAGCATCAGTGACGTGATCACATCACTTATTGCTACCGCTGGTAAAGCTGGCATTAATGCCTTTCATTACTTTAACTTTTTACAACGTGAACAGGAAAAAGTAATAGCAAATCCTGAGAATTATCTTCCCTGGAATTATCAAGCAAATAGTTAATCATTCCTGAAGTTACAGAACAAAAATCAAAACACTAAAGTTCAGTAACTAACCATCAATAAATATTCCCTAACAGGCAGCAAAAAAGTTGCCTGCTAACCAGGTGCAAAAATGTCATAGAAAAACCTTCTCAACGGATGAAATAATCGCGTCAGCTCCATTATTTCACCACAATGTGGGCATTTAAACGGATTTCGCTCTGCAACCTCTTCAAAAAAATTAGCATAAGTTAATCGATTAACAAACGTCACCATTGCATCCACCAAATCTCCTGCAATACGTGCAATAATTTCATACCATTTTTTAAAGCTTGCCGTTGATTGTAAACCATAATATCTCACTCGTTGAAACCACTTCGGTAAGATATGCTGCACCATGCGACCAATAAAGACTTCCGCATCTATAGATTCAAATTGAATGGCTTTTGTTTGATGTGATTTATAATAATACTCTACTTTATCATCAGTATAGCTAGTTATCCTTGAAACACCGATAGGAGGTGACGAGAGATATTTTGTCAAATAACGGATCAAGCCTTTATAACCTACATTCCGTACAATTTTATAAAAAATAAATAATTAAAAATAACCTTAATAACATGTAGTTAAGCGGATTTTTATATAAAGTTCGAAAATTGACCAATAATGGCAATTTTAAATAAACTTATATTTATCAATTAATTATAAAACACACAAATACATGGCTACATTTTATGACTTTTAAAGTCCATTTAAATCAATACCTTAAATGTGCGGAATGTAGGTTTAAAGCTTGCCGTTGATTGTAAACCATAATATCTCACTCGTTGAAACCACTTGGGTAAGATATGCTGCACCATGCGACTATAATTTTATTAGGACACCCAACGTAATTAATCATTAATCAATGTACCAAAATTAGCTGTTAGAGTGGGTGTCCGTTTCACTTTACTTTCACTTTTTTACTTTGGGGTTGTGCTTTTTGGGCATCTCTAAATTTTCGGCGTGCATGGTCCATGCAACCTAGATGCGTTAGATTGTTCGTTTTGCACACTTCATTGTAACCCGCATAACCATCGGTTTGCAGGTAACCATTTTCAAATCCGTCCAGCAGGCGTATGGGTACGTCCCTACTGCGTGAAGGGTCGTAATCGAACAAAACACTTTGCTGTGTGGGTGGGCCACCTAACGTCACCCACATATATTTATCCCCGGTTGGAGAATAATTCGGCTCTTTCAATACTTGAATGCGGGTTTCGTCCGCCATAATGAGTGAACCAGCATGCTGATGCTCCCTCAACAGGTTGATTAGGGGTTGGACTTGTTTGGCTAGTGCAATTACCCAGTTTGCCAGAGTCGCTCTGGAGATTTCACCACCATAACGTTTGATAATGTTTTCCAAGCGATACAGTGGTAAACCATCGGCATATTTGGAAATAATAACGTAAGTGATTAAATTAACGCTGCCCATAGCTTTAGGGATAGGATGTTTCATCACTTCGGCTAATTTGAAAGTACTGGCACCATGCTCATCTTTAACAGAGCGTAGCGAAAATCTCGGGGGCTTGCCCCCGTGCTGGATAGTATATACTGGGGGTACCCCAGTAGATACTATCCCAGCATATGGATCTTCAGAGAAATACACACCATGTTTATCGGCTAATGTATCATTTTGTTTGGATACCTAAATATCGTCGAAAAATATTTGCTGAACCTTATCGCACAACGATGAAGGATATAATTAAAAAAATTGGTTTTGATTATGATATCGATATAGTGGAATTGGAATACCAGAAGATCATATTCATATGGTGATCAGAGGTATACCTAAGCAATCAGCAAGTGATGTAATGCAAATAATTAAAAGTATTACAGCACGTGAATTTTTTAAGATCTATCCAGAAATTAAGAAAAGATATTTTTGGGGTTGTAAATTATGGACTCAAAGCTATTTTGTTGAAACTATTGGAAATGCTACCGAAGAAGTTATTAGAAAATATGTTCAAGATCAGTTAATCGTTCTAGATCAAAAAGAAATACACTCAAGTCAGCTGGATTTGTTTTAAAACTCGGTCGCTTGCGGCCGAGATTTTTATATACAGCCTTTTCTTGCATGTATTCGAGTATTTGTACTTTTGCAGGAATAATATCAAGCTCTTCTCTGACTTTAACGAAGAAAGTGTTAATTGCTCCTAATTTTTCTTAAATAAGTGAGACAGCCACTTTAAAAAAACAATTATGATAGTCAACCGAAAATCCATTTTTAAAGATTAATTCAAGAAAATCAATATGTCATTTTTGTTTAATCTTTTTTTAGGGTGGGTGGCCTGATTAATTTGTAAGGGTGACGTTTTGCATATTCATTCTATCGATCGGCTCGCTAGAAATTTGGGTGAGCTTCAAACGATTGTGGACGAACTGAAAGCCAAAAATGTTAGCGTGCAATTCCACAAGGAAAATTTGATATTTTCAGGTGGCAACAATCCTATGGACAAGCTACTTTTGCAAGTGATGGGTGCTTTTGCGGAGTTTGAAAGAACCCTTATCAGGGAACGACAAAGGGAAGGTATAGCCATTGCCAAAAGCAAAGGCATACGGCTTGGTCAGCCTCCAAAAGTCACCAAAAATAAACGAGAAGAAATTAAGAAACGAGCTTTTCAGGGTGAGAAAATACCAGTTTTAGCGGCTGAATATGGGGTTTCAAGAGGGACTATTTATAACTATATTAAATAAAATCTAGCATTAAATACCACACAATGAGATATTGATTTATTTGGAGTATGTACAAATGAGAGCTTCTCAGTGGATTAACGAGAACATGGGGGAATCAATAATACTTAAACAAGATCAATTAGATGCTGTGAGTGATTTCACTCTAATGTGGGCTATATTTGAAGCTTCTGAAAGTGAAGCTTCAAATATGTTTGATAAAATTAAGGAAATATCAGAAAAAGTTGTTATAAAACTAAAAGAGAGTTGCTCTTTGGATGAATTTTTGTTTTTTTTGGAAAAACCTTTAAATTATTGGAGTAAAAGATATATAGATGACAACAAAGAGAATTACAGGTTTGAACATTTAGGATTTAATGAACAGGCGGTTAAAGTGGCTCTGCCTGTATTGAAGGAGATGGATGATAGTCCAACAAGCAAAATACAAACCTGTCTTTATATTGTTTATCGCTACAGGAATAATTTATTTCATGGTAATAAGGATATTACGCTTTTAGAAGATCAAACAAAAAACTTAAATCATGCATCAGAACTATTACAACAAATAATGCTTGTTAGTAATAAGTGCATTTATCTAGGTATAAAGTAAGCGACCATTTTGAGGTTGGATCACCCCATTCAAGGTAGATCTGACGTTAAAATTTTTTTAGTAAACGTCTCTTTTCAAATTATTGGCGTTGACTCTTCAACTTTTGACGCAGGATGAAATCTCATCCCTTGCAACATATTAACAAGGTATGTATAGGGATTAATTTCCTGTAATCGGCAAGTGACCAGCATCAGAACTATCTAAAATTAAAGATATTTCTCTTTAATTTTTAATTACATATATATCTGGTCGTTTAAGTAAGTAATCGTTGTGATCCTCATTTATGTGAACTTTATTAAAAAAGTATTTTTATTTCAGTTTTTATATTCTATTTTTGTTGCCAGATATCCCCTGAGAATCCATGAGTACCGTTGGTGTTCGACCATCAACACCTACAAAGGAGTCTATCCATAATCGTTCCTAACTTAAAAGTATTGCGTTTGACAATATGTAATTGTATTGACTTAATTGTACTCGCTTGACAAAATAGGAAAAATGCAATAATCTGTATTCGTATTTCACCGAATAGCTCAACAAGTTGCAGTTGGGTACACATAAATCTCTATGTATAGGAAAGTAGATGAAAAAACCGTGGGAAATAAATCCTAACCTAAGTGAAAACAGTGTAAAGAAGCTAGCTGGTCTCATTAGAGAGGTTAGAGACGAAGTTGTAGATTTGCATGACCATGAGTTGGGGGACACTGCAAGAAGTACAGGCTTGAGAGCTTATGAATGCTTGCGTAGTCACATAAACAGGGCTTCATTAGATGATGATAATTGGCCTGACTTGGGAATTGTAAAGTCAGATGGAAAATTTACATTTTCAATAAATGATGTTCCTGTTAGGCTTTATCGTGGCACGCCTTCATCTCCAGAAGAAAGGCGTCTTATTCCTTGTTATGAAGCACTAAGTCAAATGAGTTTTATGTACGATGAAGTAGGAGATTACGCCAGTACTGTTTGGTTTTTTGCTGTCGAACTAGATGATTATAAATACGTTGATAAAGTGACATTTACAGGTTTTCTGAACGGTACACAAATTTGTTGTTGGGAAATTCCGCTTGATGCTAGCGTACCTGTATTAGGGGAAGTTAATGATGATACTCCTGAACCTGTTAAGTTACCTAAAGCAACTGCTAAGTTAAAAGTTAAGAAAGAAGAAGAAGATACAAAATGAAAATGGTTAAAAGACTATGTTAACACCACTAATAGGTGAGCGTTTAAGATTAGCTAGACTGCTTAAAGGCTGTACATTACAAGAAGTGGGTGATGCTGTTTCAGTTTCTAGGCAAAGTATTCATCAATACGAAAGCGATAATACATCGCCTTCTGATGATGTGTTAAATGCTTTAGCTGAATTCTTGGAAGTGTTACCAGAATTCTTTTTTATGCAAATGCTAGGTGATGTAAAGCCTGAACAATGTCATTTTAGAAAACGTATGACCACACCTGCAATCGTTAAAAACAGAGTTCAAGCATACAGTACTCTTTTAGAACAATTAGTCGAAAAGTTGCACCACTTTTTAGATTTACCACAAAACTCTTTTGATTTACTAGATTTAGATAAAATGCCTGATTTATCACCTCCTGTAATTGAAAAAATCGCAGAAGGTGCTAGAGAACGTTGGAAATTATCCCTTGATGCACCTATAGATAATATGGTTGATGTTGCTGAAAATTGTGGTGCAGTAGTTACTTATTTTGATGGCATTTCTGATAAAGTTGATGCGCTTTCGGTAAATAGACGTTATCCGATAATTATCAGGAACTCAGCAAAAGAAAGTATTTGTCGTATGCGTTTTGACTTGGCGCATGAATGTGGGCATTTAATTATGCACAACGGAGTTGAGACAGGTTGTAAAAAAACAGAGAGGGAAGCAGATACGTTTGCTAGCGCTTTTCTTTTTCCTCGTAAAGCCTTTGTTAAAGAATTTCCTAAATGTTTAGGTGTTCGTGGCATCTTGTGGCCAGAAATTTACCGTCTAAAAAATAGGTGGAAAGTGAGTGCAAAGACTATTATCTATCGTGCTCATTATTT
>JABSSK010000078.1 GCA_013214265.1 Saprospiraceae bacterium
AGTACAACGCAGTGGAGCTATATTCATTAATGAAACTAAAAACCTAATTATTATTTTCCTGGTGGCTCAGGCAGTCATTCGAGTGGAAATGAGTTTGGGGATGCTGGTGGCTGTGCAATACATCATTGGTGCAATGAATGCTCAGGTCAATCAGCTTATTGACTTTTTGCAGTCTATGCAAGAAGCAAAGATCAGTCTGGAGCGGCTAAATGAAATTCATGTTAAAAAAGATGAAGAACGGATCGAAGATAAAATCACCATGTTACCTGAAACTTCTGATCTGAGGGTTGAAAATGTTTCTTTTCAATACAATGGACCACATTCTAATATGGTCCTGAAGAATATCTCTCTTACCGTTCCAAAAGGAAAGAGAACGGCCATAGTGGGACGTAGTGGTAGTGGTAAGACTACCCTAATGAAATTGCTACTAAATTTTTATGAACCCACCGAAGGAAATATACGAGTTGGAGATATTAAGTTGACCAACATTAGCCAAAAGCTGTGGCGAAGCAAATGCAGTGCGGTTATGCAGGACGGATTTATTTTTAGTGACACCATCGCTCATAATATTGCTTTAGGTGACGAAATTGTTGATAAAGTACGCTTATTACGTTCGGTAAAACTAGCTAATATCCAAAGTTACGTGGAGTCTCTGCCCATGGGATACAATACTCGTATCGGGCAAGAAGGTATTGGACTGAGCCAAGGCCAAAAGCAACGACTGCTCATCGCACGCTCCATATATAAAGATCCTGATTATCTGTTTTTTGATGAAGCGACCACTGCTCTTGATGCTTTTAATGAGATGGTAATTATGGAAAACCTTGAAGACTTTTTCAGACATAAAACAGTTGTCATTGTAGCCCATCGTCTGTCCACAGTAATGGATGCCGATAATATCATTGTATTAGAAGATGGGGAAATAGTAGAACAAGGTACACATGAAGAGCTCACCTATGTACAGGGTGCTTATTATCAGATCGTGCGCAATCAGCTGGAATTAGGATCATAAACCGTCATCCCTATGCTGGAGGAAGAAAATCTTGAAATTCGATCAGAAGAAGTCCAGGAAATACTGGGTAATCCACCACATTGGATGGTGCGTTATGGTACTTGGTTGGCTTTGGGTACTTTAATTTTATTCGTTTGGCTTACTTTTTTCTTGCGTTACCCTGATGCGGTGGAAGACGACATCCGAATCTCGTTCACTCAGCCGCCTTCACATTTGGTTGCGGCTAAATCAGGATACATTGATAAGGTTTTAGTGAACAATAACGATGAAGTAAAACAGGGACAAACGCTGCTGGTATTTAAGAGCATTGCCAATTATAATCATGTGCTACATCTGTTGGACCTGATCCAGAACTTACCGGATGAATCAGATTCTACATTGCTTCGTTTTAGTCCTGACGAATCACTTGAGTTAGGAGAATTGCAGGAAGACTTTTTCCATTTTCTGGAAAAGAAAGCTCAGTTTGAGCGTCGATCGGAACAATTTACGGAGCAAGATGATGTGCAAACCCTAGAAGGGCAAAAAAGAACACTTGAACAGCGGATTCGATTTTACCGGAATAGAGAGCAAGCACTGAATGCCTCCCTTGAAAAGAAAAAGGAAGAACAAGCCCAAAAAGAACAATTGGTTCGCGATAACCGTATTCCATATCGTGAAGTACAAAAAGTAAAAGCGCAGATTACAGAGTTGGAAGTTGATCTGCAAAAGTTGGAAGAGCTTATTTCTGATAAAAGAATTGAGATATCTATTCTAAACACGCAAATCAGTCGTGCTGAACGTGGTGTTTCCGAGAATCGGGAAACCGCTTCTGAAGATTTAAAAGAAGCGTTCATTCAACTTAGAATACGAGTAGAGGAATGGGTTAGGTATCATGTGATTCAGTCTCCAATGGACGGTATGGTCCAGATAACAGGAAATAAGATTGGGAAACAGCAATTCATTCTTGCTCAAGATGAGGTCATGGTCGTACTGCCTGTAAGCAACCGACAGTTACTTGGGAGAATGGACCTGGCTTTTAATGGTTCAGGAACCGTTAGAGAAGACCAAGAAGTTGTGATTCGACTTAAAGCTTATCCTTTCCCAGAATACGGTGCGATCATAGGGCGGGTAGCTTGGAAATCAAAAGTTCCTAATAGCAATAGTAGGATTCCTGTTCAGGTAGTATTCCCTAATGGTTTAATAACGACTACTGGACATCAGATCGATCCGGGAGAAGAGTTATTTGGTCGGGGTAAGATCATAACTAACGAAAAACGATTCGTAGACCGGATTGTTGATCGAACCCGCAATATACGTATGTAGCCAATTTGATAAATAAAAGCGGCTGGCCAATTCAAAGAGAATAAGCCAACCGCTATTTATTTTTGCAAACCGCGTTTCATTATAGATGAATTACCTCACCATATGCAGCAGCGGCAGCTTCCATTACGGCTTCACTAATGGTAGGGTGCGGATGAACCGTTTTAACGATTTCGTGTCCTGTCGTTTCCAGTTTTCTGGCAGCCACTACTTCGGCAATCATTTCTGTAACATTATTGCCTACCATGTGAGCGCCAAGAAATTCTCCATATTTGGCATCAAAAATAACTTTCACAAAACCTTCTTTAGCACCGGCAGCACTTGCTTTCCCACTTGCTGTGAAAGGGAATTTTCCAACCTTTACCTCATAGCCAGCGTCTTTGGCAGCCTGCTCGGTGTAACCAACACTAGCAACTTCAGGTACGCAATAGGTACAAGAAGGAATATTCTGGTAATCTAACGATTGGGGGTTATGTCCTGCTATATTTTCGACGCAAATAATACCCTCAGCTGATGCAGTATGTGCAAGGGCCGCACCGGGTGTAATATCACCAATAGCATAAATACCAGGTATGTTCGTACGGTAAAATTCATCCACTTCAATTAAACCACGATCCGTAGTTTTTATGCCTAAGGTTTCTAAACCTATATTTTCAGTATTTGGCGAAACCCCGGCAGCTGATAATACCACATCGCATTTAATTTCACTCGTTGTACCTGACTTTCTATCCTTTACCGTAACCGTACAACCACGACCTTTAGTGTTAACCGTTTCAACGGATGTATTTGCTAGTATCTTGATGCCTTTACGCTTGTAAATTTTACCCATTTCCTTTGATACATCGGCATCTTCACGTGGTAATAAGCCTTGTTCCATAAATTCTACAATGGTCACCTCCGTGCCAATAGCATGATAGAAATAAGCAAATTCAACTCCAATTGCTCCAGCACCAACCACAACCATCTTTTTAGGTTGTTTCTCAAGCGTCATAGCTTTTCGGTAACCAATAACTTTCTTACCATCAATTGGTAAATTGGGTAGTGCTTTGGCTCGACCGCCTGTGGCAATGATAATATGTGTGGCTGAATACTCTTTGCTATTACCTTCTGCATCTGTAACTTCTACTTTCTTCCCACGAACCAGACGCCCTGTTCCTTTTATCTCATCTATTTTATTTTTCCGGAACAAAAAGTTAACGCCTTTGCTCATCCCACCAGCTACTTCCCGGCTTCGAGTAACCATAGCACTGAAATCAGCCTTCGCACCAGTTACGCTTATGCCGTATTTATCAGCATGAATGATGTAATCAAAAACCTGGGCACTCTTTAGTAACGCTTTGGTTGGGATACATCCCCAGTTTAGGCATATCCCGCCTAGCGCTTCGCGTTCAACAACACCTACTTTCATTCCTAATTGAGAGGCACGAATAGCAGCTACATAGCCACCGGGCCCACTTCCAATGACAATCAAATCGTAATTCATATGTCGGATCGTTTTTAATCGCAAAATAGGGTAGACCTACCCTTTAAGGCGCCCCAAATATACCGATGTTCCGGCTAGTGGCAAAATTGTAATCAAAGGTAAAATGGAGATGCGTCAGAATTGAGCAAAAGACATGCATCAATAAAAAAAACTCCGCTATTCTCCCGAACAGCGAAGCTCCTCTAACTTACTGATACTGATATTCTTTATTGAAAAATAACAAATTCAAAAACTAATTTGGCAGTTGTAACAACTTGTGATGACCTATCCTACAAACCGCTACATCCTACCACTTATAAATCAAAAATAGGGAATCAGTGGTCACATTGCAAATATTCAATGTGCAAATTTGTCAGATCATTATTTGATTATGGATGTAATTTTTTTGTTTAATTCATTGTAAATAAATCATTAACATATAGATATAAAACACATTAATTTTATGTTTTTTCTTGTTTTTCATTGATCAACAAGGATATCCGCACCTGACAAAAAGTACGAACCTATGGTTCTGATCCGTACAAAAATAGTGTTACTTCACTTTTTGTTCACAAGAAAAACCTACGGATAAACAAATACTACCCATGTCTGTTAAGTGGGAATAGTCAGTGATATTTACTTTTTAGAAACATCAAATAACTCGTTCTGTGGTTGTCATAGAGAACAGATCCCTTTAATCATGACATGAGGTGTCCGATAACATGTCATTATAGTGAGGTATCCCAGAGTAGAGTATGTAAACTGCCAAAGGTCTTTTTGCAATCATTTTCATGGTTCAATTATCGGACAACGACTCGGCGTACTACAAAAGTAGATATGTGTAAACATGGTGCGACAAGTTGGCATCCTAAAAAAAATCCAAAACGACATTAAATAACTAGCTACATGGAGATATTGGCACATAAAAATGTTTTAATAATAGGCGCGACCGGAGGGATAGGTCGTGAAGCAGCAAAGTTATTGAAGCAATCGCAGGTAAATCTTTTTTTGACAAGTAGAAAACCAGATGAGCTAAATCAGTTGGGTACTAGTTTGGACGTACCTAGTGATCAGTTGTTTCGTTTAGATGTTACCCAATCCGCTGATGTAAATAAGGTAGCTGAGGCCATTCATCAAAAAGTTGAAAAGATAGACATACTGATTAATGCGAGTGGAATTGGTATTATCAAACCAATTGAAAAATTAACGGATGAAGATTTTGATCATTCGGTGGATGTAAATTTAAAAGGCACATTCTACTTACTTAGGGCTTTCCTTCCAGGAATGAAAGCAGCTAAGAAAGGGTTAATTATTAATTTGCCAGGTGTGCTTGGCAAAACGCCTATGGCTGGTGCTGCTGCATACGCTGCAACCAAGTATGGGGTTAATGGTTTGACTAAGTCTGTACGTGAAGAATTGCGTAGAACACAAGTTCGAATAACCAATCTTTATTTGGGTGGAACGGATACAGCCTTTTGGGATGATATTGAAATGAAAGTAAATCGGGACAAGTTTGTCACGGCCAAAGAAGCAGGAAGAGCAGTATGGTTCTTATGCCAGCAACCGAGTTCGGGTGTTGTCTCGGAGATGGTATTACAACCTTTTAATCATCAAGCCATCTAAGAAAAGTCGATAACATGAAAGTAACGTCTTGAAAATGTATAAGGGCATTCTTACTTTTGTCCTTTCATGCGGTTCTAGCATTGTTATTGTATGCAAATTTAGTCACTATGAAAAAAGCTATTTTCATTCTTGGTCTTTTCCTATTTGGATCAGTAGGGCTTCAAGCTCAGGAATTTAAAATTGTTACCGTTGTCGAGTCCATTGTACCAGCTGGGTTGGGACGATCTAGAATAATTGAAACGTTATCCACGCAAGATTCTGATGCGCTAACGACTGAACGTACCCGAGGGAATAAAAGCAGCCAGAACAAAGTCAGGCGTAGAGACGTCAAGGTCGAAAACTTATTAGAGACCAAATTGCTGAACTTTTACAGTTTGACTGGAATCAATTTTCAAAATATTGCTTCCAATGATGCTGTCATTACAGATCGTTTGAATTCACTTGCTGCTGAAGGCTGGGAAATCATGTTTATGACTAGTGGTGTTGAAAGTGATGCCGGTGAAACAGACGGAACAGGGATTTTCATTACCCGCTTTTTATTAAAGAAGAACTAACAATCTATTGGATGTTACTGCTCGAGCAAAAAGCATTTATTTCCTTTGAGAAATGAATGCTTTTTTTATTCTTTTGCTAGGAAATCTTTAAGATGAGCAATTATACAAAACTAAATCTTTTAAAAAAGTATTGTCCTTAACAACGTACTCTATAGGAGTGCCCACCAACCAAATTAAAACCAAAAAAGTATGAAGACGGAAACCGTTTCTCGTATGGATTCCTTTATGGATCAACTAAAAATTCGTCATCCAAATCAGCCTGAATTTCATCAGGCTGTTCATGAGATTGCGGAGACTATTATTCCATTTATTGAGCAAAACCCGAGGTATCAGGGATATAGCCTGATGGAAAGACTTACTGAACCCGACCGAATACTCTCTTTTCGGGTAACTTGGCAAAATGACGAGGGTAAAATTGAAGTAAATCGAGGCTATAGGGTACAATTTAATAACGCAATTGGTCCCTACAAAGGAGGATTGCGCTTTCACCCTACAGTTAACCTGAGCATCCTTAAATTCTTAGGATTTGAGCAGATTTTTAAAAATAGCTTAACAACGCTTCCGATGGGTGGTGCTAAAGGTGGTTCTGATTTTGACCCAAAGGGGAAATCTGATCGTGAGGTGATGCGCTTTTGCCAAGCCTATATGACCGAATTGGTGCGTATTGTGGGCCCGGAAACAGATGTTCCTGCAGGAGATATTGGAGTTGGGGGAAGAGAGGTTGGATATATGTTTGGCATGTATAAGAAATTGATGCATCGCCATGATGGTGTGCTTACAGGAAAAGGCTTACCATTTGGGGGTAGCTATATTAGGCCTGAGGCTACTGGGTATGGTTTAGTTTACTTTGTAGAAGAAATGTTGCGCACAAAAAAGGATAACCTAAAAGGTAAAAGAGTTAACATATCGGGTTCGGGTAATGTAGCGCAATTTGCTGCCGAAAAAGCCATGCAAGGAGGGGCCATAGTACAAACATTATCGGATTCATCAGGTTGCATTTTTGATTCGGAAGGACTGACTATTGAGAAACTTGATTGGATTAAAGACCTTAAAAATGTTCGACGTGGACGGATCAAGGAATATGAAAAAGAATTTAATGCACAATACCTTGAAGGTGATCGCCCTTGGCACATTCCATGTGATATTGCCCTGCCATGTGCTACACAGAATGAATTGGAAGAGGAAGATGCACGACTTTTAGTGGAAAATGGTGTACTTGCAGTAGGAGAAGGTGCTAATATGCCCACCACAGCCAGAGCCATACATATTTTCCAACAGGCCAAGGTATTATTTGCGCCCGGTAAAGCAAGTAATGCTGGTGGTGTAGCTACATCGGGGTTAGAAATGGCCCAAAATGCCCAAAAATTGAATTGGACAGCGTATGAGGTGGATTGTAAACTAAAAGAGATAATGCAAAATATCCACCGGCAATGTTGCGAATACGGGAAAGATAAAAATGGACATATCGATTATGTCAGAGGTGCCAATATTGCAGGTTTTGTAAAAGTAGCTGATGCAATCATTGGACAAGGGGTCATATAAGTTAATGTGCTGCCCATTTAATCTTCCTTCGGAACCTACTGTCTAATTCTGATATAATTCTGTCAAAAACTTTTTCCCAGTCCATTTCCCTGGATACTCGATAATGTAAATCCTTGAAATGATTTTGGGAAAAAGTTCTTCTTATTTCTGCTTTTTTAACAAAATCCTTACGCATGATATTTACTGGGGCTTGCTCATAATGTTCAAGAACCTGTACACTAACTCGTTTTTCTTTTTCATCATCAGGGTTAAGGTGCCAGCTTTGGGCTCCCATTTCACTTTCTAGAAAAGTTAATACAGCCTTTCCGGCCACCGTGAATTGCACGCCCACCAATTTATCATTATCCTGTTCTGGACTAAAATCAGGCATTCGGTAAGAGATATTTCGACGAATAAAGGGTTGAACCTCCGCACGTTGTGCTGGTGGACGATTCTGGTCGGCTACATAAAGCTGGTATTGGCTATCACGAATGTAGAGCGCAGAGATAGTATAGATATAGTTTTTATATTCGAAAAGGTCGATATACCATTTGGCAACTTGCTCGGGATTATCCCCATAAATATGAAAAAAGCATCGATTCTTTTCAGGATGTAAGGCTGAAAATACGTTAAGTTGTAAATCAAAAAAAGACTCTGACCAGTTGTCAATAGCTGTTTCCAGTGAAGGGCGATATGGAATAAGATCGAGTACCATTAGGCTTAAGTCATTCTCGATTTCATTTATCTCTTCCTTTAAAGAGAACGATTTATTCCTTAATTCCACCATCAAAGTATAGCGGTCAACAGCCTGTTTGTTCTTCCAGAATGCTTCCTTTTCTGATCGAATTTGAACATCAAATCGATCAATTTCCTGTTGTATCAAGGTGAATAAGTAACTGCTTATAAATTTTTGCATATCACCGCGTAGGGTACTGCAATAATTGGTATCCTGTTGTTTTTTCAGTTCCTCAATCAATAGCTCAATTGCCAAAGGATCAGCAGTAGCTTCTAATTTAATGTTTTCACCATCCAGCATAACAACCAATTGTATTTGATCATCCGCTTCATAGGTGTTGAGTTTCTCAGCAAGAGGAATAACTAATTTTTGTCTTAAATTGCGTTGCAGATGTCGAGCACCATACAATGAATTATAGCCCGTTTTAACAATATGCTCAAGCACGCCATCCTTAATATCCAGTTGTAATTTTCTAAACTTAACACCTTCGCGATTTAGTATTTTTTTAATCTCTCTATCGATAACAAAACGAACGGTATCCTTGTCCAAGGATTGAAATGGAATAATTCGATCAATTCGATTATAAAGTTCAGGTCGAAAATGTTGCTGAACAGCTTTCTGGTAATGTTCAGATTCATGTTTCAATGGGTCACTATCCGTAAGCTGTATCGGCTTGGTAAGCCGCTGGGCAGAGCCAATATTTGAAGTCATTATAATGAGGGTACTGCAAAAATTAGCCAAATTACCCTGACTGTCAGTTAGTCTTCCTTCTGATAATAGCTGCAACAGCAAATCGTAAAAGCTTTCATCTGCTTTTTCAATTTCATCAAATAGCAATACAGAGAATGGCTGCCGGCGAACAGCGGCAGTCAGCAAACCATCCTCACCGGGCCGCAGACCACCCGTAAGGCGTAAAATGCTTACTGGCGAACTGTATTCACTCATGTCGAAACGAAGCATTCGGTTGCGATGGCCGAATAAGAATTCCGCTAGGATCTTTGCTAGTTCCGTTTTTCCAACGCCTGTGGGCCCAACAAAAAGAAAAGAGGCGATAGGTTTACCCTTTCTGGTAAGGGCTGTTTTTACTGCAGCCATCGCATCAACTACGGAAGCTACAGCATTTTCCTGACTGAAGACTTGATCATTAAAAGAACGCTGAATAGCCTGAGGTTCCATTGGTACAGATGGGTCAACCATAAAGGAAGGCATCCCACTTTCTGCACAAAAGTGTTGGATAACGTCAATTTTTGAAATGCGTTTATACGAACTGCTTTGGTGATTCAGCATTAGGTTTTCTAAAAAGCGGATAGGCCTACCTGGTAATCCGGCATATGGTGTGAATCGCTGACTCAATCGAACGGCTTCTTCATTGGCACCAGTATCCACCTGAATGTTTAAAGCTTTAGCTTGACGTGCAATTCGAAAATCAATCATTTTCAAGAGTTCGTCACCTTGAGGCTGTTCCATCCGGATCACTTGAAAACTAGATAGGTAATTCGGATTATTTAATTCTATTGCGGAAAACTCCTGATTGGTGCATTCGGTAATTAAACGTAGTTCACCACGATTCAGGAATGGTTGTAAAAAGGCCCCCATACTTACATCATTCCCCTCGTATTTACCAACCTCAAACAAATCCATTAAGCTCTTGATGAATAAAATATTGGAAGAACCCTTCAGTTCTTGAACCAATCTGCTAATGTTGAATTCCCAGCTACGATCATCAACCAAAGCTTTCATCATAGCCGAAGCAGTGGTTTCCCAAATGGCAAGTTCAATACCCCACTGCGGTAGTAAGCGAACTACATCTACAATCAAGGCAGATTTACCGACTCCAGAAGGACCAACCAATAATATGTTTTGACTGAAATGACTACTCAAAGATCGCTTTATTTGGTCGAGTTCTTTATGGCGTCCGTACATCAAGCCTTTTTCAGCCTTCAATTTCGTTGCTAATGTGGGTAGTAACGTATGGCTGCTTTCGGTCAAAGAATTTTCCTCCCCTAGATTAGGTACATCAATTTCAAGTTTCGGTGTGGATAGAGTCGTTCCTTTATACCAGAGCAGTTCTAGTAATTGTTTTACATAACGCCCCCTTTGGAATCGTGCAAAATCCACTTGAACTGTTTCGGCAAAGCGATCTAGTAATTTGTCGTACGTTTTGGCATAACTCTGAATCCCTAGAACAGGAAGAATACCCCAGAATGCATCGTCTTTATGATGAATATAAATATCAAATGCAATCGTAAATTCAGGATATCGTATTCCATCCTTAGCCCCAGAAAAGTTGATGGTTATTTGGTCCTTTTGAAAGGTTTCGACCTGGTATTCTTTCAATAAGTCAATAGCCCCTTTTTGGTACATGGCCTTTTGAAAGGCTTGCTGATACTCTGCCGCTAATTGACTAACCGATTGACCATAACGTAGGGTTACGGTGTCATGTAAGGGCATTATAAAGTGATGGTTGGGGCCGAATTCAAGCGTGAATACAGGGAAGGGGACGGTTATTTTATAGGCCATATGCGTACAGATTAAATCAGTACAATCTTAAGATTTAAACAATGATTACCCCTTCAGAATCATCTCCAAATTGCTGATGTTGATTGTTAGCAAAACGAATGCCAGTTATTAGTGCCAAAAGAGCATCAAATTGATGCCAATTCTGAGGTAATATTTCGAGAGGATAAGGTAATAATTTTGCTATTATCTCGGACAAAACAGGTAAGGTTGTTTGGTCACCCTTATAACCCATTTCTTTTAAACCCAGTAATCTAGCTAAATAACCTGGATATACTTCTTTGACCAAATGATTTCCTTTGGTCAGATTATCTTGCAGTCGAATCGCACGAGCAGTTAATCCGCCCAGAAACATGGGTGACATTGCTTGTACGGCTTTATCAGCGAGCCGATAAAAATAATCATTCCCTTTCCCAAAAAACGCTCCAGGTAAACTGAGCGGTGCATCCAGAAATACATGCGCTGGAATATGCCAGTCTTTAAAAAAGTCCAGAACAAACTGATCTGCATCTTTTTTTTTAAAGCTTTGTAGCAAACAAATCTGGTTGTTCTGTATGTAGGCTATTACAGTGGTGCCAGCCATTTTACTACCATAGTCTATTCCTACCAGCGTATTATATTCAAAATCTTTATCCATCAGAAGTCTGCAATTTTCGAAAGTTCTTTCTCTATCCAATCCGTAATTGGATCATCATTACTCGATTGTGAAATAGCCAATAAGGCTTGTTCATAGAATGGAAGTCGTTCTTTTAATTTTTGGTCGATAAAATGAAGAAGTTCTTCATCTGAAAATTTTGCAATTAATGGCCTCCGCTCCCGTCCCTTTTGCAATCGATTCATCAACAACGGGACTGTAGGATTCAGAAAAACACTTAGTCCATGCTGATTGATCCAGGCCATGTTGTTAAAGAAACAAGGTGTACCACCACCACAAGCAATTACGGCTTTGTCGTAAAATATGGTACTTTCCAGCGCTTCCCTTTCTAAATAGCGAAATGCTTGCTCGCCTTTTTCTCGGAAAATATCGGGTATACTTCGGTTATTTCGATGTATAATGATTTGATCAAGGTCATAAAAAGGCATATCAAGGCGAGCTGCTAAATTCCTGCCATTATGGCTTTTACCACTCCCCATAAACCCTATGAGATATATTCTGGATGTATTCATTTTATCGAGTATTCATCCGATGTACACGGAAGGATCGGATGGTTTTACGTTTTTTCGGTAGCCGTAAATTGTTGGGATCTAGGCGATGTAAATTAATATAATTAAGTTTGTTACCCAGGCAATTCCAATCGCGAATAAACTTAGTAAATAAACGTAACGTTTTTCATAAAAGACTGTCTTAATGAAGATATTGATATACTGCTGGATGCTGATAAGCGTCCTGTTTTCGTGCCAGTCCAGCACCTTAGAATCAGGAGGTGTAGAAGAAATTTTACCAGGTTCAAACGCCTCAATTATTCGAAATCCGGTCGAAGCCAATCAGCCGTTAGACAGTAATGCCATAGCCAGTATTCAATTCGACCAAACCATTTTTGATTTTGGAGAAGTGATGGAAGGTGTATTGGTCGAGCATACTTTTTCGTTCGCCAATAAAGGAAAAGTTCCATTGCTGATTACGGATGCTCGGTCTACTTGTGGCTGTACGGTTCCGGAATGGCCACGCCAACCAATACCACCGGGACAGGTAGCTGAAATATCTGTAAGATTTGATACCAAGCAAAAATTCAATCAGCAGAATAAGCCCGTAACCATAACTGCTAATACATTGCCAGCTCAAACGACTATTTATTTGCGAGGTTTTGTTAAGGCCCAACAATAGTTCTTATATTGCGCCTTGGAGATTTCAGGGTTAGCTTGGAAAGCTATTCAAATTTATTCTTTGCACCTTATCACTTACGATTTATATATGTTGAATACTACATTGTTACTACAAGCGAATGACCAGCAATCCGGTATGATAAATATTGGTTTCATACTATTAATGTTTGCTGTGTTTTGGTTCTTTATTATTCGGCCACAATCCAAAAAGCAGAAAGAGCAGAAAAACTGGTTGCAAAGCCTTGAGAAAGGAACTGATGTGGTTACGGCCAGTGGTATTTTAGGGAAAATTTCCAAAATGGAAGATGATATCATCACGCTGGAAATTGGATCTAAAGTATTCATCCGTGTGACACGGAATGCGGTATCTAAAGAATTAACTGACTCTGTTTATGGCGGAAAAGATAAAGCTTAATCCTAAAGGCTCCGTAATTAAAGTCAGCCAAGATAGGGCTATACTGATGATATGCATCGGTATAGCTCTTATATTTTGGGTTCTAGTCAAATTATCTCAAACGTATCAATCCGAAAAATCGATTGTTCTTTCTTTTCGTATCCCTCAAGATCAATCTTTTGTTCAAGCACCTCCAGAAGATATGATCGTTGAAATGGCAGGTACTGGGTGGGATCTACTATTTGAATTCTTTTCTTCCCCATCGATTCGATTAGAATACGATTTGCTTGATCGTTCCGCTATGGGTTTAAGTCAGAATCAGCTTCGTTCTGATATTCAAGATGCTTTCTACGCTAAAGGCCTTCAAGTGATCAATATAAATTACGACAGACTTGATTTGATACTTGAAGAAAAAATCACCCGCTCTATTCCTATTGTTTTACAAAGTAACATCCGGACAGCTTCAGATCACCAATTGCGAAAGCCACCCGTGGTAAATCCTGCATTGGTCGAGGTGACAGGTCCAATCAGTTTGGTTAGTCAGTTGGATACGTGGCCAACGGATTCAATCCTAATTCGTGGATTAAAAAATAATGTGGTAGAAGAGGTCCCTTTGTACCTTCCGCCAGGTGAAATTCAAATTAATCCACGCAGCGTAGCGGTTAATTTGCAGGTCGAGCAAATTACACAGAAATCACTATTCGTTCCACTACACGTGGTCAATGCCCGCGATAGTATACAAATTTTTCCACGACAAATAGCAGTAACCTGTATATTGGGTATATCTCTGTATGATCGAATTAATCAATCCGATTTCGTTTTTCAGATTGATATGGCAAAAGCATCAGATGACCCCTCGGATAATTCACTGCCTATTGAACTTGTTGAGCAACCCGATTCAGTACGCAACATTCAGTCTACACCAAAGACAGCCAAATTCTTTATCGTTCAGGATAGTACTTTAAAAACCTTGGAAAGAGAATAATCGGGAATAAAAAGAAAACAAATTGTTTTCTTTTTCTTGTTCATTCCATGTATTCAAAGTATTTTAGTAGCTGTAGGATATGTGGCATGTAAGGTTACCTCATCATACATCGAAGAAGAAGATCCTTTTGCGAGCAGGCATTACCATTACAACAGGTCCTTTATACGCTTGCTAAAGCATGTTGTGTATTTATAACAAACCATGAGAACATCCTGATGATTTCACAAAAAAGCATACAAGAAGTTTTAGATACAGCTAGGGTAGAGGATGTGGTTCAGGACTACGTTTCACTGAAAAGACGAGGTTCTAATTTTATTGGTTTGTGCCCTTTTCACAATGAGAAAACACCTTCATTTTCTGTGAGTCCGAGTAAAAATATCTACAAATGCTTCGGTTGTGGTGAAGGAGGAGGACCTGTGCAGTTTTTGATGGCACATGACCACTTGTCTTTTCCTGAAGCGATTCGGTTGCTCGCAAAGAAATATGGTATCGAACTGGAGGAGACCCAAAAAACGGCCGAGCAAGTTCAACAACAACAAAAACAGGATAGTCTGTATATTGTCAACCAGTTTGCTCTCGATTATTATCAAGACCAATTATTCCATACCGATCGAGGAAAAAGTGTTGGTCTTTCCTATTTCAAAAATCGAGGGTTTAAAGAAGAAACCATTCGCAAGTTTGGGCTGGGCTACGCTCCTCCCGGGAAAGACAATTTTATTCAGAAAGCACTGGCCAAAGGTTACGACAAAAGTTTGCTACAAGAACTAGGCCTTGTATCTCGGTATGATGCTGATTTTTTTCGGGATCGGGTCATGTTCACTATTCGTAACCTTTCCGGAAAAGTTATTGCATTTGCTGGAAGGATCATGCAAAAGGATGTAAAAGCTCCCAAATACATCAATTCACCTGAGACTGAAATTTACCACAAAAGTGATGTATTGTACGGTGCTTTTTACGCAAAAGGCCCTATTCGTAAAGAAGATGAATGTATTTTGGTTGAAGGGTATACGGATGTCATTTCCTTGCACCAATCCGGAATTGAAAATGTTGTGGCCTCGTCCGGAACTTCTTTAACGACCGGTCAAATCCGCCTTATCAAACGGAATACCCCCAACATTAAAATCCTCTATGATGGGGATGCTGCGGGAATAAAAGCTGCTCTGCGAGGACTTGATCTGGTACTAGAGCAGGATATGAACGTAAAGGTTGTTCTTTTACCGGAAGGTGAAGATCCTGATTCTTATTTGCAATCGGTAGGGGTCCATGCCTTCAAAGACTATGTCCAACAGGAAGCTAAGGATTTTATTCTGTTCAAAGCGGATATGCTATTGCGCGACCCGAATTTAGATCCGGTAAAACGCGCTGAAAATATTCAGGATATTATGGGTAGTGTAGCCCGTATCCCGGATCC
>JABSSK010000079.1 GCA_013214265.1 Saprospiraceae bacterium
CAAACGGAAGGTGCTCGGCAAATTTGGGAGGCACACGACTGCTGAAAATTTTATATCTTTGCCAGAATTTGGGGGGAGGCTCACAACCTGTTTAAAATTAATTTGTGCGATGTTGGCTGGAGTTTGGATGGTCCGGATGGATCCCCATTGGACGGTTTTTTGCTGCAAATTTTTTGGCTGGAGTCCTTTTTTTTCAGGCCTTTTTTTGGGGGGATTTTTCTGGAAAATAGTTTGATTACTCCCGCAAGTATGTTTCGTTTTGTTTTCAAAATGTTCGGTTCTGGTGATGCATTATTGCCCAGAAAAGGTATCCAAGCGATTACTGCTCAATTGGCAGAAAAACTGCAGCGTACCATAGTTCATCTGGAAACGGCTATTGATCGCTTAGAGGGGAGTAGTCTGGTGTTAGCCAACGGACAGACTCATCATTTTGATAAAATAATTCTCACTATCGATCCTGCATTATTAATGCCTAATTTGGCAGGGCAAAATGTACAATGGCAATCAACAACAGCATTGTATTTTTTTTCTGATTCTCCAGTTCTTTCTTCACCCATCATTGGGTTGGTTGCAGATGAGGATAGCCCAATTAATAACTTTTCTGAACTGACGCAGCTATGGCCTGATTTTGCGCCAGCAGGGAAGCATTTAATTTCGGTAACGCTCAAAGAAACGCCGAGCAAACATTTTGACCCATCCATTATCGCAAATGAAATTAAGCAACGTTGCCAATATACAGGTGCTTTAGTGTTCTTGGCACAATATGATATTCCCAAAGCCCTGCCAGTGCTGGATACGCTGCAATATTCAGTTCAGGCTACATCTCTCAGCTTGACAGATGATATCTATCTTGCGGGTGAATATTTGTTGAATGGTTCGCTGGACGCCGCAATGCGAAGTGGGCGGCTAGCTGCTGAAGCATTACTCATTTCTCTAAACTAGGTTGGCCGCATGCCAATGACGGCCAATCCTCTTCCGGTATTTCCTTGGCTATGTCGATGGGAAAAGAAATTTTTGGGATGACTAAATGTTCCCCAAGGGGTTTGGTGAATCTTTTTATTGGATACACCCTTCTCTAATAAAAATGAGGCATTAGCTTTTCTTATGTCTATAAAATATTTCTTCTTGCTTGTATCCCAAATTTTATGAGCTGAGGAAAAGTGCTGCGCAACATCTTGGTCTACTTCGTAGTTTTTTTGCCGGATACAAACGCCAATCCAAGCATGAATATCCTTCGGCTGGCATGAAAATTGGCGTTCCATGGTATCAATAAGTAAGGCAGCAATCTTAAGGGTTGTACCTTTCCAGCCAGCATGAACAGCTCCGATACATTTCCGAACGGGGTCATAGGCCAAAATAGGACAACAATCGGCAACTGTGATTGTAAGTGCGATGCCAGGTACATTGGTGATCAGACCATCAAAGCCTTCTAGTATTTCGGGTTTATCAACTACTTTTATTTTATTTCCATGAACTTGATGTGATTCTGCTATCTGTTGAACGGGCCAGTTCAGTGCATCGAAAAATATTTTTCGATTCTGGTGGATAGATTGAACAGCGTCAGGTGTAAATAGACCAAGATTAAGGCTTTCGTAGGGAGGTGAACTAACCCCTCCGTAGCGCGTGCTTTGAGCTGCTAGTAACTCCGGAAAATCAGAGAGTCCATTTGCATGGATAAACGGGGAAGTGGATAGATCGTATTTTTGAGTTGGTAGCATTAAGCAAAAATAGTAGTTTTCACACGCAGAAACATCAATTATTACGCACCGTGATTAACGTATAGTTCATATTCGTGGCGTACTTTGAGACCGTGATGTCATATGTAGTAAAACGAAGCCAATTTTATGGAGTTATTTCTAGTTGTAGTTGTTCTTCTCTTTTTTCTGGCTATCACCGATCTGGTTGTTGGTGTTAGTAATGATGCGGTTAACTTTTTGAATTCAGCTATTGGTTCGAAAGTGGCAAATCGCAATACAATCATGATTGTTGCCAGTATAGGAATTATCATTGGTGCGACTTTTGCAAGCGGTATGATGGAAGTGGCACGAAAGGGTATATTTAACCCTCAATTTTTCACGTTCAGCGAAGTTATGTTCATTTTTTTGGCTGTCATGCTAACGGACATTATTCTGCTGGATTTATTCAATACATTTGGCCTTCCAACCTCTACTACGGTTTCTATCGTTTTTGAACTATTGGGAGCGTCAGTTGCGATGGCAGTTATCAAAGTGATGGGAAATGGAGAAGGTCTATCTGCTGTATCCCAGTATATCAATTCAGCAAGTGCTCTAAAGATAATACTTGGCATTTTCCTTTCGGTGGGTGTAGCTTTCACAGTAGGTGCTTTAGTGCAATACATCACCCGCATTCTTTTTACATTTGATTATAAAAAGAATATAAAGGGTGTTGGAATTATCTGGTCAGGAATCAGTTTAGCTGCCATTTTTTATTTCTTACTGATCAAAGGACTGAAAGGGGCATCCTTCGTTCCTGCTTCTTTTATTGCATTTACGGCGAATAATACTTTCTTACTGCTTTTGATTTCAGCTGTATTCATGACGGTCGTATCCTTTATATTACATACAGCTAAAGTCAATATTTTGCGTATTGTTGTTTTGGCAGGTACATTTTCTTTAGCAATGGCTTTTGCTGGTAACGATCTGGTTAATTTTATTGGGGTTCCTTTGGCTGGCTTTGAGTCATATAATGCATGGTCAGCAACACAGGAAAGTCCTGATACCTTCTTGATGACGGCCCTTGCTGCCAAGTATCCAGCACAAACTTACATGCTGGTAATTGCTGGTATCATCATGGTCGTTACGTTATGGCTTTCACGTAAAGCACAATCTGTTACAGAAACTGAAGTAAACCTCGGTCGCCAATCAGAGGGTTTAGAACGTTTTTCGTCCAACGCATTAGCTAGAGTGGTTGTGCGCTTTGGTAATCAGGTGGGAATGGTTATGGGGCGCTCTTTACCCGAATCTTGGCAAAAGAAAGTAAGAAAGGCCTTTGCGCCTATTAATGATGTCGATGGGAAGAATGAAGATGATGATCCACCAGCTTTTGACTTGATACGGGCGTCCGTAAATCTGACAGTAGCCAGTATTTTGATTGCTATTGCTACCTCCCTAAAATTACCACTATCCACAACATATGTTTCTTTTATGGTTGCAATGGGTACCTCCCTTTCAGATCGTGCTTGGGGGCGGGATAGTGCGGTGTATCGAGTCTCGGGAGTATTAAATGTGATCGGAGGGTGGTTTTTGACAGCATTTTCAGCGTTTAGTGTGGCTGGTATTTTTGCATATTTGCTTCATTCTTTTGAAGGGTATGCTGTAGTAGGCTTGTTAATTCTGGCTATGCTCTTTATTATTAATACGTTCCGATACCACAGAAAGACTGAAAAGAAGAAGGTGAAAATTGTGGAGGCTAGAAAACGTAAGAATATGATTTCGGCCGACGAAATGATCCAAACGACCAGGGATTCAGTCGCTGAAACATTAAGTGCAATACGTGAAGGTTATGATCTTACTATGGAGGGATTGAAAAAAGAAGATATTGGGTTCTTACAAAAGGCAAGCCGATCGATGCAACAGTTACAGGAGAGTAACGAAGCCTTCAGGTATACTTTCTATGGGGCCATTCGCAGGATACAGGAAGAAATGGGAGAAGGTAGTCGTATATACCTGATGGCATATGATCTAGAGCAAGATATTGTGAAGTCGGCCAATTTTATTGTTGATGCTGCCTATCAGCATGTCAATGATCTTTTATTACCCCTTACGGAAAACCAGATTCAGGAGTTAAAGGATATAAGTGTCAAAGAGGGCACCTATCTTCAGCAAGCTTCGGATATGCTCAGAACGAACGATTATACTTTAAAGGGCGAACTAATGGATAATAAAAATCCTATTTTTGACCAGATAGAAATCATGCTTACTAACCAGTCGCAAAGCATTAAAAAAGCATCTTTAAGTGCTAGGAATAGTATTCTTTTCATTGGAATACTATTGGAGACTAAAGAGTTGATTGCGGTGACATCCCGGTTTGTAAAGCTCTTTCATAGTGTCAAGAATGAACTCACTAAAGACAATCCTTGGGTTTTGTTTAGTGAGCGAGGTCAATAATGAAAACCATTTATACAGGTTGCTATCTGGCATGAATGAAATGAATATTGATATATGCAAGCACGTGACCTATTCACTTGGAAACATAGTTTGGCGGCAGAGTGGTTGTCCCAGATGGATTATTTGTGGGATGCCTTACCGAAGTTGCACTTGTATATTGAACGTCTTAGTTACAACCTACCATCTGATTACATTCAAATGTCACCAGGTATTTGGGTTGGTAAGGGGACTACCATAGAAGGGACAGCACTTATTCAGGGGCCTGCTATAATTGGTCGAAACTGCCAGATCAGGCACAATGCTTTTATAAGGCGTAATGTATTGATTGGTGATGAGGTGGTTATTGGAAACGCAACAGAAGTAAAGAATGCTATTCTTTTTGATAAAGTCCAGGTACCTCATTTCAATTATATTGGAGATAGTATCATGGGCTTTAAATCTCATTTAGGTGCTGGAGCTATTTTATCCAATTTTAAGGCCACAGGTGAAGAGATTCATGTTCATTGGAACAACAAACGTGTGGCTACTGGAATGAACAAACTGGGTGCCTTAATAGGGGATCAAGTTGAGGTTGGTTGTAATACTGTTTTATATCCTGGAACGCTAGTTGGAAGGGGAACGATTATCTATCCGCTGCAAGGTGTGCGGGGTTCGATACCCGCCAAACATATTATTAAACAAGATGGAAAGATAGTTCCTATGCGCAGTTCGGATTAAAAATAATAGGGTGGGTATATCATGAATACCCCAACCCCATTCTATTCTTTCAGACTAGTCAGCAAATTGATTATTTACTTTATTCTTTCCATTTTATACCACAACCTCCACTTGGATATTGTTTATCTGTTATCGGAAGTCCATTAAGGATAGCATCCAGAGCAGTTCGCAGGTCTGCACCTGTAAGTGGTTTGTCATTTTTAGGTCGTGACTCATCCAGTCGTCCACGATAAGCGAGGCGTCCTTCGCCATCAAAAAGGTAGAAATCAGGCGTACAGGCAGCATCATATTGTTTAGCTACTTCCTGAGATTCATCATATAAGTATGGGAAGGTATAGCCAACTTCTTCAGCTAGCACCTTCATTTTTTCTGGGCTATCTGCAGGATAGCGTTCCACATCATTAGAAGAAATACCCACAAAGTTGACCCCTTGAGGTTGATAGTCTTGTGTTAATGTGACGATTTCAGGGTTCACATGTATTACGTACGGACAGTGGTTGCAGAGGAACATAACTACAGTTGCCTTATTGGATTGTATATCTGAAAAGGAAACCGTTTTACCGGAAATGGTATCCGGCAAAGAAAAGTCAGGTGCTTTTGTACCTAAAGCAAGCATGTTTGACTCTTTAAATGCCATAGTGAAAACGTTTTATGTTAAAATTGAATAGTAATATATCCAAATGAGGGGTATTGATCTGATTTAGACAGTTTCAACTCTTGAAAGTCCTTATTTTTGAAAAAGGGCGTCTCATACAGGTAACATTTTTCTCTGTAATAACACTCTTTAGTGAAAGCTAAGCTTAATGAATGACTATACAAGCATAAAAGTATGGGCAATATGAAAAATATATCTACTGTATGCATTTTATTGATGTTAGGTTTTGGGTTGGCTGCCCAGACCGTGGAAATAAATTGGGACCAGACGTTTGGGGAGCGTTCTGATGAAGTTATCACACAGTCGTTGGAGGCTTCTAACGGAACCTTTATATCTGTGGGTTATACCACATCGGTTTCGGGTAAAGGTCAGGATGGGCTGATTGCGATACTCGATACCCGCACGGGGCAGAAAATTCGTATGACCAATATCGGGGGCAACAAAGATGAGCGGTTTGATGGTGTTGCCCAGACAAATCAAGGAACTTTTTTGGTAGTGGGTACAACATCTTCCTCAGGGGCAGGTAAAAAAGATGGTTGGCTCATTGAGGTTGATGCTCAGGGTAATAAGATACAAGAGAAAACTTTTGGAGGTGCCGGTGACGATGCTTTCAAAGGGATTACGTATGACCCTGAAACTAGTACGGCCTTTCTTGTTGGACAGCGCGATGGGGGTAGTGGAGGTGATATCTGGGTTGTTTCATGGAAAGAAACAGGCGTGGAATGGAATAAAAGGTTTGGGAAAAAGGCCTACAGGAATATTGCAGGGGTAACGGATGGAGGTGACGGGATTGTGGTAGTTGGTACAACGAGTAAGTCAAACCTGCGTCCTGCGGACGATATTTACATGGTTAAAATAAAATCTTCTGGTGAGGAAGATTGGGTTCGTTTTTTTGGGGAACGAGATTATGAAGAAGCGGGTGATGTGAAAAGAATGCCTAATGGAGACTATATCCTGGTTGGTACAACGAATGCTCAAGGTTCTGGCCGCTTGGACGCTTGGCTGCTGCGTACAGATCAACAAGGATATCAGAAGTGGAATCGTCCTTTTGGAGGCCGTGACGATGATGAAGGCCTGTCGGTAGCAGCTACCTATGATGGTGGAATTATACTAGTAGGTCGATCTCGTTCACATGCGCCAAATGCACGTGCAAACAAAGCGTATGTTGTAAAAGTAGACGCCGGAGGTACATTGGAATGGCAAAGGTTCTACGGTGGTAGTCGGGATGATGAAGCCACTGCTGTTCTTTTGTCTCACGATGGGCGGTTGCTCATCAGTGGTACGGTACAATCAAAAGGAGCTGGAAACAAGGATGGCTGGGCTATGGCACTGCGCGAAGGCAGTATACCTTCGGCGGATATGTTGGTTTCAATGAAAAGCAGTATCGAAATGGTACGTATGTCGCCGGTGGAGTTGCACACTCACGATCAGAAACTAAAACCAACCGATCAGACGTATTTGAGCCTGCGGGTAGATAATGTGTCAGAGTTGGATTTGCCAGACCTTAGGCTTAAGGTACAAACTACATCAGGTGCCAAGGGGGTCACAATTTGGGAGTCTAATTTTGTAGGGAAACTTGAGGCACAGACGCCAGCTATGGTTCGTATTCCAGTATCAGCAAGTGAACAATTGGAATCGGGTAAGGTGGGACTACGATTACAAGTGCTGAGTGGGAATGTGCCACTGGCAGAAACTGCGGCTGTACTGGAGGCTAAAAAGCCTGTTCCTGCTCGATTGGATATCGCCAATTATCAGTTTAAAATGATGACACAGGAGCGAGGTGCCAATTATCCAAATATCCGGCTGACCCTCGATTTGAATAATTCTGGTGATTATAGTACCCGTGATGCGATTATACAACTGGGGATACCACAGGGTCTGCAAATTGTTTCTCAGCGTGGTAAGTTAGGAATGGTTCCACCGGGAGGAAGGGCAACCGCTGTTTTTGAATTTAGAAGAACCGCCAATTACAGGTCAGATCGGGCAACTGTGGTATGTGTTGTACTCAACCAGGGTCAGGAACAGTCAAGGCAGCCTTACACCCTTGACTTGAACAACCCTGAGGGAACTTTCGCTGGAGGGCAAACCCAGATGGGGAATATGCTCATCTGGACAGAGCCTAATCAGGACGAAATTGACATTAATAACATAACAACCCAAGACCCTGAGTTCTCCATTCGAACCACTATAGTTACCAATCAGCGAATCCGTATGGCAGATGTTGGTGTATATGTGAATGATAATGCTTTGGAGGGGAATAAGGAGTTAGACGAAGAACTCATTGCGCCTAAAGCTGGATTTAATACCTATACTTACCGTAATAAAATTAGATTAAAAGAAGGAGAGAATATTATTCATCTCGATGTAAATGGTGCCGAATCGAGGAAAATTCGTGTAGTATATACGCCCAGAAGCCGAAATTTACATGTGGTTTCGATTGGACCTCAGCATGCTGATCTGAAGTATACCAGTAAAGATGCACGTGATTTTGCGAATGCATTTCGTTCACAGGAGGGCCGTTTATTTGAAAATATTCGTTTGGAAGAATATACTCAGCCAGATAATACTACTCGGGAAGCGATTCAAAAAGCTATTCTGGATATGGAAAATAAGTATAGGAATGGGGAGATCTTAGACAATGATGTTCTGGTTGTTTTCATTTCATCACATGGGGTAGTTGGAACTGGTGATCGATTCAAACTTTTGCCCACTGGTTATGATTCTCGTTATGGTGATCGGTTTACTATTGACTATCAATCTGATATCCTTGATCCACTCAACCAAATTGGATGTAAAAAACTCATTATGCTTGATGCCTGTCATAGTGGGGCATCAGGAAGCCGTTCAGCAACAGCAGCAGATACCAGAAGGAGTGAAATGGTTAATCGTATCAATGCTAGCGCACCGGGGCTAAGTACTTTAGCGAGTTGTAAGAGTTTTGAGATGTCGTACGAAGACGATAGCTGGCAAAATGGAGCTTTTACAGAAGCAATTCTAGAAGCACTACAGAATAAGAAAATTATGGATCGAGATGGTAATATTTTTCAAGCCTCTACTGACGATAACTTTTTAACCATAGCTGAATTATATAATTATTTGCAGCGCCGAGTCACCCAACTTGTCAATCAGTATAAGCCTGATGCACCTACCGGACAAACACCCTACATGACAGCTGATGAACTGAGTATGAATCTTCCTTTGTACGAATTTACACAACGGTAATTGTTCAAGAACTTATTTTGAAATATGGATATTCTTATTCGTTACAAGGCACTAATATCTGCTGGGGCTATTTGCTTGTTGCTATTTCCCCTGTTAGCGATGGGGTCAGAGGTAGTGGAACCAAAGCCTGAAGAGGAGCCGCTCTGTGATTTCTATGGTATGCGTATCGTTGCGACCAACGTAGGATGTCCTGGGCAGGATTTTACCCTCACGGCTATCGTTTTTGTTCTTAAAGAGGGCAACTTTTCTCCTCAGGTAAACTTGTCATGGACCTCTCCATCAGGAATTTTAGGTGTTGGTAACCCTATTAGTTTTTCTGAACCTGGGTTGTATACTGTTACATTAAGTACGGACTGTCAAGAAACTACGGAAGAGATACAGATAGACATGCCTGAGGTAGCAGATGAAGTTCTGGTTACTGGTTCCAGTCCAGTTTGTGAAGGAGGTAATATCTTGCTTACTTCTTCGATGCTCGAAGGGTATACATATGAATGGACGGGTCCTAATGGATATACATCATCCAGTATGAATCCTGTAGTAACGCGTAATGCGCAAATAAATCAAAGTGGCCAATACATTCTCAGAACGACTAGTCCCGATGGTTGCCCTGGTCCTAGTAATGAAGTAGACATTATTGTTAATGCGACCCCTGAAGCATTTCCGGCGGCGTTGATTGCTTGTCAGGAGAAACAGGGTTCTATGATTTATAATTTGTTAGAAGCAGATAGTTTGGTTAACCCCGAGCAAGCAGGCCAGGTGTACTGGTACTCTGAGTTTACCGATCCGGACGCACTAATCACGAACCCTTCAATTTATTTCACTCTAGAAAATGAGGTTTATGCTGAAATCACTTCGGATTTTAACTGTACATCAGAAAGGGTCGTTGTTTCGCTGGATACGACTCTGGGGGTAAAGGCTTCAATCCGGATTTTAAAATCGCCTTCGTGCGAATCTCCAAGAGATGGTGAATTAATTGTAATAGTTAGTCAAGGTAACGGCCCTTTTATGTATGACTGGAATATTGATTCGCTTGACGGCAACCCCCAGCCTTCTAATCTGGGGGAAGGTTTCTATGAGGTTGAGGTGTCAGGTGATAATGGGTGCACCCAAACCCAACAGACCTTCCTAACCATACCTTCTGTATTTGATATTCAGTGTAGCTTATTGCAGCCAGTCGAACGTGTAGGCGATAAAACAGGGGAAATTGGTATTATTTACACTGGTGTTGAAGGTAATAGTACTATTTTCTGGACGGGTCCAGTAGATGGGAATAGATCGGCTAATTTTGGAGGATTAGATACGTTAAAAGGAATGCCAGCAGGGCTTTACCTAATTCGAATTGTTGATGAGCAGGGGTGCTCTGCGTCTTGTGAAGTTCTAGTGACAGAACCGGAGTGTTCTAGCTTTTCATTTGGAACCGAATTCATAAACCCTGATTGTGCAGGTGATGCTTCTGGTGAAATTTTTCTGGTTCCAATTGGTGGAGTAGAGCCATATGATGTGGATTGGGGGGACAACAATCTGGATGGGCAATTATCTGCCTCTAATCTTATATCGGGTGATTATAATATTCGAATTACAGATTCAGTCGGTTGCCAAGAGAGTAATGTGATAACACTCACAGATCCACCACCACTGATTATGACTTGTTCTATTGAGCAGCAGGCTACAACGCTTACATCAGGAGATGGTATTGTTCAATTTGATATTAATGGCGGAACAGGAAGAAGGACGTTCTTAGTAGCAGGCCCGGTTAGCATAGAAGAAGTTTTAAGCCAAGATACCACTCTGGTTGTTGGAAAGTTGCCGGCTGGTCGGTATGATGCTAAGGTAGTTGATGATAATGATTGTAGTAGCATTTGCTCGTTTGAGATTTTGACTACGGCATGCGATAGCTTAGATGTATCGATTCAAATTACTCCCGTTAATTGTGCCGGTGAAAATACTGGCCAACTCATTGCGGTAGCTTCGGGTGGAACCGCTCCATATCGCTATAATTGGACCAATATCAATACCCGATTTATAGAGGATACACTCACGAATTTGACCGCAGGTATTTATGAGCTGATCATCATTGATGCTTTGGGATGTCGTATCAGTGATACTGTACTGCTGGAAGAGCCTGAACCTTTAAGTCTGATATGCGGACTACAACAGGAAATAACGATAGTTGGAGGAGATAATGGAATAATTCAATGGTCTATTGCAGGAGGAGTGGGTCCTTACCAGCTTAGTTGGTCGGGAGCCGCAGCAGGAGAAACAACCCTGACAGGTCAGGGTAATGGGTTTATCGACAGTATCTCTATGGGCCTAGTTACGATCTCGTTGATTGACGCGAATGGGTGTATTGAGACATGTGAAGTTTTTGTTTCAGGTCCTGATTGCTCAGATTTTTCAGCAAGCATTGATATTCAAGATGAATCTTGCCCGAGTTCAATGGATGGAGCTTTAAGTATACAAACTAATGGAGGTCAGGCTCCTTTTGTGTATGCTTGGGCAAATCCGGCACTAAGTGGGGCAAATCCGATAGGTTTAGCCTCAGGTACTTATTTAGCCACCATAACAGATAGCCGCGAATGTGCTATTGTTGCTGAAGGTACGGTTGGGGTTAGGTATTCTAAGCCGCAGGTTACTATGGGTGCAGGAGGCAGTGTGTGTCGCTCCAATTGTTTTATTTTACCTCTAGCATTCACAGGGGAGGCGCCTTTCAGACTTATGTACCGAGTGGTTGGTCCCGACGGTAGTGTATTTGATCGGGATGTTACATCTAGCGCAGAGGAAGCACAAATTGAGATTTGCCCGTTAGACTATGGTTACACGTCGGGTGCATTAGAGGTTATTCTGTATGAATTATTTGATAATGTTTGTTCCTCAGACGTTTTTGGGGAAAGCTTGATTTCCATTACAGCTCCTGCTGTAAATCAAATAGACACAACCTTATGTCTTTCTGATTTCATTATGGTTAATGATCGTGTGTACGATCAAAATAATCCCTTTGGGACTGAAATTATAGAGGGAGGTGCTGCCAACGGTTGTGATAGCGTCATTGAAGTTACACTTGGATTTTTTCCTGTTCCGGAAATTATAAACTTGGAAACGATTTGTAATTTTGATGAAGGTACATATCAAATAAAGTTTGGAGTTATTGGTCGATCTCCCTTTCAGATTTCAGGTTTATCTGGGCAGTTAGAAGCGGGTGTTTTTTTGAGTGAAACAATTTCAAGTGTAGAGGAGCAAGTCTGGATGATTACAGATGAGAGAGGTTGTAGTCAAGTTTTCCAAATAGGTGCTCCCGACTGCCGGCGTTCATCCAATTGTCCTTTTCAAGCATCCACTATTTTAGCAGTGAACTCTGATGGATGTGCGGCTGATTCCGTAGGGGTAACTTTATCTATCTCAACACCTTTCCCTATAGGTTATGGTCAGGAGGTTGTCATACATGATGGTACAGCTAATATGCTGGGAGAAATACTATTAAGGGATACCAGTACTACCCTATATTTCCAGACGCCACTTGAGATTGGTGTCAATTATCAATTAGCAGTGATTGCCGGTCGATTAAATGGCAATCGTGTTGATTTAGAAGATCCATGCCTTGATGTATTTCTGGGGCCATCGATCAGTTTCCGTGATGGTCCGGTGGTGCCTTCATTTATTCAGGGTCAAGATACACTCTGCCCTGGCTCAGAATTACTACTATTCACCCAAGAAATTCCGGGTGTATCATATATATGGACCCTACCTTCCGGTGAAAAAGATACAACAGATGTACGATTGTTAAGGATTCCGAATGTAGGTTCAGCCGATGAGGGTGCATACTATGTTCAAACCATCAACGGGGATTGTCCTTCAGAGGCATTTGGTCCGCAATTTTTTCGAATTGTCGATGCCCCTGTTATAAACGCGGGTATCGACCAAGTTGTATGTGGTCCGGATGGTGTTATTCTGGAAGCAACCGACCCATCACCCGCTTCTGGATATTGGTTATCCATTGGGGAGGCACCTATTCTTTTTAACCCGGATAGTTCTCGTACCGAAGTGGATAATCTTCAAATCGGTGCTAATACTTTCATATGGACCGTAAATGGTACACCTTGTGGCGAAACAGATACAGTTAGTATTTTTTATCAGCAAGATCCTATTCTGGAGGATGATACATGGATATTAAATGAAACGTCGAATCGTATCACTTTTGATGCGTTTAGAAATGATAATGTAGAAGGTGTTCCATTAGTAGACTCCACCGTATTTATTGTTGCACAACCAGATGCTGGAACAGTAACGTACTTTGCTGATGAACAAGTTTTTGAGTTTACTTACGAATTAAGTGGGCTTACGGAGGTTATATTTGAATATGCAGTTTGCTCCAATTCGTGTGGTACTTGTGATACAGCTGCGGTTGCTATTGTTTTACCTGATGTATTTTTAATTGTTCCTGAAGGTATTACCCCGAATAATGATGGAAGAAATGACTTTCTCCGTATAGAGAATATTGAAGCGTATCCGGACAATGAAGTATGGATTGTTAATCGGTGGGGTCAGCCCGTATATCAGCGTAGAAATTTTTCGAATATAGATCCATGGGATGGTTCTTTTGAAGGGAGTCCATTACCTCAAGGTGCGTATTATCTGGTGGAAAGAGTAGAAGGTCGGGATACGATTGTTCGTAAAACTATTCATCTTATTAATCGCTCCAACCCATGATCAAGTATATTTTTACGTTACTGGTAGGGCTAATCTTTGCGCTTTCGGCGCAAGCGCAACAGTTACCGAGTTTAGCTTTATTTCGAGACAAATGGAATGTTCTGAATCCAGCTAGTATGTCTAGTGATTATATTTTTGGTGATCGTACAATGTCTTTACATGCGAGTTATCGAGATCAGTGGTCCGGTTTTGAGGGTGCACCCTGGACGGGTTTGGTTAATTGGGAGTACGTTATTGATAATGTCAATGTAACGACAGGCGGATATTTTTTGCATGACCAGACAGGTGAAATTGGATACAGTGGGCTCTATGGTCGCTTTGCTTATCGATTAGACTTGGATCGGAGAGGAGATCACTGGATCAATATTGGGTTGAATGCTGGGGTTGTTCAGTATAGGGCAAAATTATCGGATATTTCTTTTGGAGAGGAGGAGTTGTTTTTGGGTGACGATCAGGTTTACCATCCTGATTTTGGTATCGGATTTATGTATTATAACTCTGACAAATACTACTTTGGTTTTTCTGTTCCTCAAACATTTGGGTTAAGTCCTCGATTCCGTACTGAAGATGGGGAGTTACGTTTGGATCGGGTACAGCATATTTATGTAATGGGAGGTACATATTTTGACGTTTACCTATTCAATTCTGATGCGTCTTTTATTGAGACTTCAGCTTTTGTTCGTTATGTACCTAATTCACCCATTACGGTTGATGCACATGTGCGTTGTCAATTTACGGATGTTTTCTGGGCTGGTTTGGGTGGAAGTACCAATAAGACGTTACGTGCAGACGTAGGAATGGATATTGGTGAATCACTTAATTTCAGCGCGGGTCAGATTCGGTTAGCATTTTCTTATGGTTTAGGGATAGGGTCTTTTGGCAATTCCCTTGGTAATTCCTTAGAAGCGCATGTTGCTTATTCATGGTATACTTACGAATAATACTATTTGCGAACCGTTGCTTAGCTCTATGGATCCGCTTTAGTTCGAAGACTTGGTTATATGGTTTGGGGGCTTAGCGTCGATGCGCAACACTAGAGGCACCATACTTCTGATTGATCGTGTCTGGACTTGTAGTTCCATGTTATGATCGCTAAGGTGCAGGTCGGCGGCAGGGATCATATTGGATGCCAATAATGCATATAGTTTTTGGGGCAGCAGATCTCCACTGTTTTCCAGTGGGCGTAATAGTTGAATGGGGTTACCGAGTGGTCTTTTAGATAGTAACATTACTAGGTAATTCGTACCATATTGACTTATACGCATCACTCTTTGGGGCCCTGGGATAACAATATCTTCATCGTCACGTGTTCGAATAGCCTCAGGTTGGCCGTCTTGAAATGATTCGGGTCTGGGCCAGTGAAGTGAAATTCTTCCTTTTGGGTTTTGGCTAAAAATATAAAGGTAGACGGGTTCACTGGTGTTTTCAATTCGAAGCTGAAATTGCTGGCCAATATCCCAAGTCTCCTTTTGAGTTGTATACATTAAGCCTTGGCGATTCAGGGTGGCTGCCGTGAATGATCCACAATAAATACTTTTGTAAGGATTAAATAACAACGATAATTTGGCTCCCATCTCCTGGAGGGGATAATTGTTGATTTTAGTTACCTCATCTCTTTGTGATTGACCGTCAGACCAGAATTCATCCAGTTCCTTGTCTACTTGAAAGATGTAGGCATATTTGCAGAATTTTGCCATAACCTGATACTTGATCCAAATAAAACCCTGTTGTCCCCATTCTGTCCCCCAACTATTCATTAACTTAAATGCACCCCGACGATGATCATATCCGATGACTACCATGGCATGGCCACCAGCGGGTGTTTTATCTCCCAATTGGGGCCACCAGTAATCAGCGGATTCGTTTAGTTGGAAAAAGTTCTGGCGGATACGCATACCTACCACAA
>JABSSK010000008.1:0-10251 GCA_013214265.1 Saprospiraceae bacterium
TCGAAGCCATACCCGTCTTAGCCCCAGCTTGATTATTAACAGCCGATCGGGAGAATCCCCCCGTAACTGGATAAAACTAAAAAAAGGCACCGACAATATTAGCTAAACCCAGTCCAATTAGCTCTTGATTAGGAGATACTTTATAATTTTTATGCTTGACCTGAATCGCCTTAGCAACCGCAATACTCTCCATGAAAGCAACCCAAGAAATAGTTAACGCAATAGGTAAAAGAGATATAATCATCCCTGAATCAATAGTAGGTAGTAAAAACGATGGCAGCCCATCAGGTATTTTCCCTATGGTCTGTACCCCTAAATTCAACTGGTCAAAAAAATATCCAACTATTATACCTATAAGTACTGCAATTAGAGGCCCCGGAATAGATGGATTGGTCCGCTTCAACCCCAAAATAAGTAGAATGCTAGCTATTCCTATACCTAGAGTATATCCATGTACATTTCCGAACTGAGTAATGACCTGTTCCAGGATAGTAAGCATGTGAGGTGACTGCGCAATAGGTACACCTAACATATGTTTTAATTGAGATAACCCAATGAGTAAGGCAGCAGCTGATGTAAATCCACTAATTACAGGATGTGACAAAAAGTTAACCAAAAAACCTAATCGAAAAACACCTAGTAAGAACTGAATCACCCCTACCATAAGAGCTAATGTAATCGCCAGAGTTATATATTCCGCCGTTCCTGCTTCAACCAATGTACCAATACCTCCGGCAGTTAACAAAGAGACTATTGCCACCGGTCCAACCGCAAGCTGGCGGGAAGTACCCAGTACTGCGTATACCATCAGAGGTATGGTTGATGCATATAAACCATATATCGGGGGTAGCCCTGCAATCATTGCATAAGCCATGCCCTGAGGAATCAGCATGACACCAACAATAAGACCCGCGTGCACATCACTTGAAAATGCTTGGCGATTATAGGTCCCTATCCAGTCCAAAAAAGGGATGTAAGTTTTGATTTTCATCCACCTTATACAATTATATTAACATATGATCATTTATTGTTATAATATAAACAAAAAAAAACCAACACGCATGCTGATCATGGCGTAGTAACGCCTCGGAAAATAATCGTTTCCATTACCCTATTGGACATCAAGATGAGTGGCCCATCCATCTGAAATGCATTAAATATTAGGCCGTAACTGTAGTCCCAAGTGCTTGCTGGGCAGTCAGACCGCCTTCCATATTATACACTTCTGTAAAACCTGCATTTCGCATAAGTGTACAAACACGAGCACTTCTCCTTCCGGTTCTACAAAACACGAATAACGCGCTGTCTTTAGGTAAAGCCTCAAATTGGTCCCAGAACTGATCCCCCAGATAATCCATATTTTTAGCTCCTACAATTGTCCCTGACCCGTATTCGGAAGCAGTACGCACATCCAAAAGTATAGCGTTCGATTGTTTAATGGCCTTTTTCAAGAAGACTTCAGGCTCTAAATTATTGAGCTGAGATTTCAATAAATCCCAACGAGAAACAGAACACGTATTTTCACTCATAATGGCTGGCTTTCAAATCAACCTGCAATTGATTTACTATTACCTTACTAGCTTTGACTCAATATCTATAATAAATTTACTTAAATCCATTTGTTAAACAAAAACATCTTCAACAGAATAAAAGTTATCCGGTTTTAGTCATTCTCGCGAATTATAGCCCACTTTTTAGTGCATTAAGTATGCTATATCTAGCATTTTACATTAATTTAGAAGAAAACAACGAAAACCTATTCCCTTTACATATGAAACAACTCGATCGCATTGACTACCGTATTTTGCAAATTCTACAGCAAGATGCAAAATCTACTATCAAAGAAATTGCCGGAAAATTAGGAATGACAACTACCCCCGTTTATGAGCGAATCAAGCGCATGGAAGAAGACGGCTACATAAAAAACTATGTCGCTCTGCTCAATCGGAATTTACTTGGCCTGAATTTAGTTGCTTATTGTAGTATTACCCTACAGGAACAGTCCAAACCCGCAATCGATGCCTTCGAAGCTGATGTGCGGAGTTTAATTGAGGTCATAGAGTGTTATCACACCGCCGGACAGTACGACTACCTTATCAAAGTAGTCGTGAAAGACATGGAAGATTATCATCGGTTCACAACTGAAAAACTCTCATCCATTCCGTTTATTGACCAAATCCATTCTTCTTTTATTATGAAGGAAGTTAAAAACTCTACTGCATTAATCTTAGATTAATAAATTATAACGAATAACAAAATAACGTTAACTGTAAGTTTAGAGTTAATCAAGTTCTTGCCAATTTATGGTGAGACTAATCGGTATTATTGGAAAGGGTATCATTCACTTTTTCTGGTATCATCAAATGATGATTTTAGCACAGATTGGGATACCTTAACTTGCTGACTTTCGTTTTCACGAAAGGTACTTACAGCATCTGCTATGGATAAGAAAAAACTATCAGCCCCCAGCTGATCAATAACCCCATGCCTGCTTAAAACATCCCTAACTGGGCCTATGGCATTAGAAATAAAACATGTCACTTGATACTCCTCTAGCCATTGTAGTGTATCTTTTAATGCTCCTACCCCCGAAGAGTCTAAGTCATGAATATTTGAAGCATCCAAGATAAGAAGCTTAAGTTCACCCTTATACTCAAGTACTTTACCTTGAATAAAGTCTTCAAAATATGCACCATTACCGAAATATATCTGTGCATCAAAGCGAAGGATGAGCATATCTGACTCTTGCAGCGCAACTTCAAAACGCTCTAGATTCCGATAATGAGGGGTATTAGGTATCCGGCCTAAGATCGCCACATGCGGGCGTGCATTACGATATACCATTAACGCTATAGAAAGCGCAAAACCTGTGGTCACCCCTAACTGAACGCCAAACAAGAGGGTCGACAAAAAAGTAGCAAGTAAAATCCAAAAATCTGTCCGATCAGACCTCCACAAAACAATAGCTTCACTCCAATCAATAAGACCTACGACGGAAACTAGAATAATTGCTGCTAAAACAGATAACGGAAGGTCTTCAAAAAAAGGTGTGAAAAATAAAAGCGTTAGCCCCAAAAATAAAGCGGCTACGATGGAAGAAAGACCAGAACGCGCACCCGACTGTTGGTTTATGGCAGATCGCGTAAAACTTCCTGTTGTTGGAAACGCTTGAAAAAATGAACCCCCTACTTTTGAGATTCCCAGAGCTATCAATTCCTGATTCGGAATAATTTTTGAAGACCTTGATTTCTTCTGCAGAACCCTTCCGATCGCCAACGATTCAATAAAACTGATCAGACAAATGGTTAAAGCTGGAGGGAACATACGCGATATATCTTGAATTGAAAGAGAAGGTATCTGAAATTCCGGCAATCCACGTGGGACGGATCCAATTAACATTATCCCCTGATCTTCAAGGTTAGTCCATTTAATAATCAGAATGCTTATCATTACTACAAATAAGGCCCCAGGAAAAGCACGTAACCATCTTCGCTGAAGTAAAAGAAAAAGCAAACTAAACGAACCAAAAAGAAAAGTAACACCGTGTATATCTGAAAAGTGCTGCAATATTTCTGCCCCCATAACAACAATTGAACTCGAACGCTCAACAACAGAAAAACCCATCAGGTATGGCAACTGACTCAATCCAATAATGATAGCAGCTGCTGAGGTAAAACCTGTCAATACCGGTTGAGCTAAAAAGTGAATGAGGAAGCCTAACCTAAAAAATCCTAAAAAAATTTGTAACAGTCCAGCTAATAATGAAACAGAGATCACCAACTCAATAAACGACTGACTACCAACATCTTCGAGCGAACCTACTCCAGTCAAAACCAAAAGAGAAACCAATGCTGTAGGGCCAACAGACAAATATTTTGAAGAACCCATTACAGCGTAAAGCAACAAAGGAACAAGTCCTCCGTATAATCCATATACAGGTGGTAATCCAGCTAGCATGCTATACGCCATCCCCTGAGGGATAAGGATCACAGCTACAGTCATTCCAGCCAAAACATCATACTTGAGTTGTCGTCCCGGATATGTAGGCAACCAACTTAGTATTGGTATGTTCTCTTTTAGCTTCATATCAGTGAAAATACAAACTAACCCGATATTAGGGTCGTTTGTCACGTCTCTTCCAAAACCCGAATGCTCTTTATATTAAAAAAACACTAAATTGTTCGGTGTTTAAGCAAGAACAGGGAACCCTACAGCGTTATTTCTTTTGTACTCATCGTCCTTTTCACGGCTTTAAACCCCACACGAAAGCTATTAAACGCTGCTTTCGTGCTTTAATCGTTGAAAATAGTACACACAATGCGCACTTGTTTATTGGTTTTTATTCTTTCTCATTTCTTATTTGTAGCCGTTAGTCAAGATATGGAATTAGGTCTTGTGATAGGTGGTGCCACCTATGAAGGAGAACTTTCACCGACTGAAATTGGTGATTACCTAAAAACATATCGACCCGCTGTTGGCATATTTTCTCGTTATCATTTCACCCCTTCTCTGGCAGCAAGAGGTGACATAAGGTTTGCTACCATTTATGGTGACGATAACATCTCCAATCGAACTAGAGGCTTTAATTTCAGAACCCGTTTATTCGAAGCTTCTTTGTTGGGAGAATGGACCCCCTTCAGGCTCAAACTGGGATCCGGAGTATATCTAGCTCCTTATGGCCACGTTGGAGGTGGCGGGCTGTATTTTATTCCCCAAGGCGAAAGGAACAACGAATACTTTAATCTGGCACCACTAGGCACAGAAGGGCAAGGTTTGCCGGGTTACCCCGAGCCTTACAGCCAACTTACCTTCGTTGGTATTGGGGGAGGTGGTGTGAAAATTGAAATCGATGAGACTTTTACTGTAGGACTCGAAGGAGGCCTGAGGTATGTCAATTCTGATTATCTTGATGATGTTGGAAGTACTCCCGTTAGTTATCGCGACGTACTAGATGGTAATGGATCACTTGCTGCCAGTTTTAGCTTTCCTAATTTTGATCTGGATGCGGATAATCCCGACGCAACCTATATCAGAGGTGGCGAAGCAAATGATTTTACCTTCATGGCTGTTTTCACGTTTTCCATGCGAATCTCCAGTGGAAAACATTTTAATAAAGGAGGCAGAAGGAGCCAACTAGGATGCCCTACAAACTTCTAAAATGACCTAGGGTGTCAGTATATGCTGCTCTTAATATGCATTCAGGACTACGTACGATCCTGAATGCATTTGCTCGCCTGGCTATATCCTTTGTGTATAACGATCCACAGGCTGCATATCCCTTGCGTCACAATATTTTTGATGGCGAGCCGATGCAGGCCAAAATATTCCTGCTTCTTCCAGAGTAGTAACAACATGGTAATTATTCAAACGAAGCTTGTCCATTAATCTCTGCGCCGTTTCTTTTTGCGCAGAAGAATGAAAAAAAATGGCCGAACGATATTGCCCTCCTTTATCACGTCGATCAATCGTTGGATCATGCATATTAAAAAAGAAGCGCACCAAATTAGCATAACTCGTTTCTTCAGGGTCGAATGTAACTTCGACAGCTTCGGCGTGACCCGTTTTTTTTTGACATACGTCCTTATAAGTTGGATGAGTAGTATGGCCGCCTGTAAAGCCTACACGTGTTTTGACCACACCAGACTGACGCTGCAAAAAATATTCCTTCCCCCAAAAACAACCCGCTGCAAAAGTAGCTAAAGCTGTTTTTTTTTCTCTATTTCCATCCCTTTCCATTTTTCAATGGAAATGAATCGCATGGAAAGAGAGTTCACACAATGGCGGGTATTTTTATTCGTGAATCGCTCACCAATAAATACATGCCCTAGATGTCCTCCACAATTATTACAAAGAATTTCCGTACGGCGACCATCAGCATCGGCTTCCCGTCGAACATTACCCGGAATCTCATCGTCAAAACTGGGCCATCCACAACCTGAATCAAATTTATCTTCGGAGCGATATAAAGGTGTCTCACATCTGCGGCATACAAACACACCTTGCGCCTTATGGTTATTGTAAGCACCCGAAAATGGCATTTCTGTACCTTTATGCACAATGATACGTTCTTCTTCAGAACTAAGCGTATTCCAGTTTTTTGGATCTTTCATATCAAAAATTTGAATTGATAACAACACCAAACTAACACCAATTCGATAGTTGTTGTTCTCTCCATTATTAAGCCTTACACACCCTACGTATTCTGCCTTTTAACAGGATGTAAGGTAAATATAAAGCCCTTTTCGTTCCCATGGATAGAGGTTCAACGGAGTAAAAGGATAAACCTGATCTCCTATTTTGACTTTCTTTTTTATCCATTCCCTCATTTAGCCATTGTATACCATATATTACAGTTGGATATTCAATTTTATGTTTACACAGTTTTCACATCCTATAACGAACCAAGTGCGTTCGTGCACAAATTGTTACAAATTTCTTCCTGAAGGTCCTAGACCTATCTTCAGGGTACATCCGAACGCAAAAATTGCGCTGATTAGTCAGGCTCCGGGCAGGGTAGCACACCACTCTGGTCATGCTTGGGCTGACAAAAGTGGTAACAGGCTCCGTACTTGGTTAAATGTAAGCTCAGAAATATTTTACGAAACCCCTTTATTTGCTGTTATTCCAATGGGATTTTGCTATCCTGGTAAAGGAAAATCAGGAGATTTACCCCCTCGCCCTGAATGTGCCCCACTATGGCATGCCCCTTTATTGGAACTGATGCCTGAGTTGGAATTATTTATCTTAATTGGTCAGTTTGCCCAAAAGGCTTTTTTGGGGCCTGCGCGCAAAAAAAACCTTACAGAAACGGTACGACACGCCAATGAATATTTACCTCAATTTTTCCCAATCCCACATCCTTCTCCATTGAATCAGATATGGATAAAAAAGAATCCCTGGTTTGCGGTGCATACCATTCCTCTTTTACAAAAGTATATTAGCCGATACAATATGTCATTATAACTACCACTCGAATCGATAGCCCAGTGTAACTTTAATCACCACAAATATGTACATTCCATGGTTATGCCTATGATCAAATTCCTATGATGCATTATAACCAGTTCTCTATGAAATTGACGTACTAAAAAAAATGACCTTTCCCTGTTTAGGAAAGGCCACTACTCTACACTCACTAGTTTATGAAACTTATGCCGACTTTAGAAGTCGGTCACTAATAAAACTTGGTTTTACTTTTATTATTGTTGTAAAATATAACGAAAATTTTAAGGATAATCCAATCAACCAAACAAAAATTTAATTTTATTCGTAAAACTTCCATCCTTTTTGATTTTGAATACTGAAAAGACCCATGAAGTCAATAAAAAGTTGGTTCTATGATCCATTTTTTTTCGGATTACAACCTTTTCTGAAAAAGCGTTTCTTTCTTTATAAAAATCATTGAATACATTCTACAAAAGTGAAGAAAGACTATTAGTGAACGGTTGTCTCAAACAAGACAGGCTTGCTCAAAAACAGCTATATGAAAAATATGTACATGCTGTTTTCCACACTTGCCTTCGTATATGTGGGCAAGAGACACACGCTGAGGACATTACACAAGAAGTATTTGTCCGCGCTTTTAATAGGATTGATAGCTTTAAAGGTGAAAGTAGCCTAGGCGCATGGATAAAGCAAATCGCAGTGCATGCTAGTCTGAATCATGTGAAAAGGTATCAGAATTGGCTTCCTCTTACCGAAGTTCCCACACTTAAAGAGCAGGTTGGCGAATCCACTATTCCACCTTCAGAATGGTCGGTTCATATCATTCATAATGCCATTCAAAAGCTCCCTCCAGGAAGTCGAGCTGTATTAAGCCTATACCTTATTGAAGGTTACCAGCATAAAGAAATTGCCCAGATCTTAGGTATTTCTGAATCTACAAGTAAAAGCCAATATCACCGTGCGAAAAGATTGTTACAAGCACAATTAAAAACTAATCACCCATTCCTGCTGGATATGATTTAATAAAAAGACTATGCAACCAAAATCACTGGAATCATTCGTTCGCCATAACCGAGATGCTTTCGACAAAGTAGTCTCACCCCCTACTCAGCGCATTTGGCAACAGGTAATCAGCCATCAAAAAGATAAGCCTAACCAGTATCCATGGGGCAACAAACAGATACTAGGCATTGCCGCCACCTTGATATTTCTGATTAGCTTAGGCCTGTGGTTCTCGCTGAACCAATCTCCCCAACAAAATAACCAGTTTCTAATTAGCTCTTATTTCCCCGAGCTAGCCCAACAAGAGCATAACTATATTCAAATGGTTAACCTCCGGAAAACCAGCTTACAGATCGATCATCTGGATAAAAAAATATACTCGGATGTATTCCAGGAATTAAAAGAACTAGAATCCATTCAAAAAACATACCTCGCTGATATCCCTTCGTATCAGGAGCAAACTGTCCTCGTAGAAACACTGATGAAGTACTACGAGCAAAAGCTTAGAATCCTAGAACGTTTGGCTTATGAAATTGAAAAACAACAAATATATGAAAACAGAACACTGGAATATTTTAATTAAAACCATGCTTGTATTGGTACTTAATATACCTATTCACTTGCAAGCGCAATACACCAAGTCTTTCACTGGTTCTTTTAATGGTATTGAAAACCTTACATTAACAAGTGGTAGAGGAGATATCGTATTCAAAAAATCAACTGATGAAAACACGAAATACGAGTTGAACGTTTCCTTGGAAGCTAAAACCGAAGCTGATGCCAATATTATATTTAGTGGGGTAGACGTCAAGGATGATCATAATGGCCAGAACCTTAGTCTCAGCACAAAATTCAACTTCAAAAATATAAATACCATCAATGGCCGAAGTTCTATCACATTACAAAATGGAAAACGTGCCAAGAATATAACCCAATTCAAGGTAAAGCTAATTGTGTATACTCCAGAACTAGCATCCCTTCGTGTAGCCGTTAAATATCACCAGTTGGATATCCCGGATGGGATAGCCCGCCAACTAGATATAGAAACATACAATAATAAGGTTAATATAGGTTCCGTTTCCGGAGAGCTAAACGTAAAATCAAAATATACAAAAGGGATATTCGGCTCGGCAGGTAAATCCAATTTAGACCTGTACGACTGTAATCTCACCTTCCAAAAACTGGGTGATGTACAGTTGGCTTCTAAATATTCGGAACTGGAATTTGAAAGCCTATCTTCATTAACAGCTCAAACCTACGAAGACAATATCATCATACCAAATAGTATACCTTCAGTAAAAATTACTGATAAATACTCCGTATTTACTATTCAGGACATACGAAATGCCTGGCTTGACTTGTATGAAACCAAAGTAACCATATCCAAAATACACAACGCTCGCATCAAGAGTAAGTACACTAAGTATAAACTGGGTACACTGGAAACCTTTGACCTAGAGATGTCCTACGAGGATAAAATTAATTTACAATCAGTGGCTACCATTAATATCAGTGAGTCCAAGTATTCCGAGTTACACATCCAAAAGGTTACAACAAGATTCAATATTGCGTCGTATAATGACAAAATCAACATAGAAGGTTTGGCCCCTACCTTTGAGGCGTTTTCATTTACGGGCAAGTACTCCAAACTTAATGTGGACTTGAATCCCAAATTTGCCTATCACTTAAAAGCAACCACCAAGTACGGCAGGCTTGTCGTGGATAAAGATCAGTTGGACATCACTACCTGGATCGAAAAATCTGATCAATTAACTGCAGAAGGTAAAACCAAAAACGCTAATCGTTCCAGTGCAATATTTACCATCGAAGGGTATGACAATAACATATCACTGTAGGTAAGATTACCAAACAAAACCCGATCCGTTTTATTCGGATCGGGTTTTGTTTGGTGAAGAATACTGTAACTAAATTCAAGTATTTATCTTTGCGGCCAGAAAAATATATTATGGCTGATTCACCCACCATTTTTTATCATGTTGGAACAGGAAAAACAGGTACCACATATCTTCAGTACCGCGTATTTCCTAAATTTAAAAACATTACCTATTTCCAACGTACGCTATTCAAAAAATACCCCCAACTAATTGCTAAAAGCAAGGCTAACCGTTTCCTTTTATCTCGGGAATTTGATCAGCAATTGGAGCGGGAAATTAAGTGGTTTGCTCAGTATTATCCAGACACCTTTCCCATCATTGTTTTTCGAAGGCATGATAGTTACATCGCATCCCAATATCGACGGTTTGTAAAAAACGGATTTAAAGGTGGGTTTACTGAGTTTTTTGA
>JABSSK010000008.1:10261-34239 GCA_013214265.1 Saprospiraceae bacterium
TAAACTATCGCCACCAAATCTCTTTATTACAAAGGTATTTTTCCCATCCCCCATTGGTCCTTATTTATGAGGACATGCGAGCCCAACCCAAGGCATTTTTTAACGCCATAGCCGAATATACCGGTGCCACCTTAGACTTAGACGCGGTTAACCTCAACCCTAAGCATGCATCTTATTCACTTAAGCAGCTTCACTTTATCCACCAGTTCAGTCAAACGTTCGATTTGAGAAAGCGCAGGGTTTTCAAAAATGGATTACTACATTTCTTTTGGCGCCTGTTTTTAGGTAGTATACGGTATACCGTTCTTTTTTTAGGTCAGTACCTCCCGGTAAAAAACAGTGACCAACCGCTTATTTCATCTCAAGAACTAGAGCAGGTGAAGAATGCCTACGATGATGATTGGGAACACATGCAACGGATCGCTTTAAGAATAACCTGATTACAATTACTTCAGCCACATCTCAAGATGGCTTTACATTTACTTTTTCATCATCATTTTAACCCAGAACCAAGGTTTGACCAATTGCTCACGCAGGCTGAAATCCGTGTACATATTGGAGAGGTAATCGATAACCTTTTTATTGGAAGCTATGATATTCGTTATCCCATTGACCAACCATGGGAAACGAGCCATTTGCTGTAGTTGATAGGTCAAACGCATCTCTTCACCAAGCACGCGTTGAATTCGAATATCATAATCGCGCAGAAAAGCCGCAGAGAAATTATTAGCCTGCAAACACTTCTCAGCTTGTTCGGCAGCAATAAACCCACTGTAAAAGGCATTACCGATACCTTCTCCGGTCAGGGGATCAATCAGGTGGGCTGCATCCCCTACCAGCATGTAATTTTCACCGGAAAGGGTTCGTTTTTTAGAACCTAAAGGCAGGCCATATCCCTCTACCCTTCCTATACGTTCAGCACCCTGAAAACGAGGTGCAATATCCGGATGCTCCTCTATCACCTTTTCCATGGTTTCGCGCAGGTTAATCTTTTTGCGTTTCATTACATCGGTACGCATTCCTAAACCTACATTAGCCTCCCCATTGGGTAAAGGAAAAATCCAGAAATAACCTGGTGTTAGTTCTTTTAAAAATCGAAGCTCAATGAAATTATCTGTGGGCATTTGCGTTATACCCCGATAATATGCACGAAGCGCACCTGCATAATGATTGGGCTCCACAGGTAACCCCGCGTGCCTTCGACTAAAAGGAGAATGGGCACCACTTCCATCAATCAATAGCTTGCACAAAATTTGGTACATCCCATCTTTATCCGTGAGGTGGAATCCATTATCTACTTTGGTAAATTCACGAACTTCTACACCTTCCAGAAAAGTAATATTAGACCGGCGTTTTACTTCATCAATTAAAAACTGATCAAAATCAAGACGTTTGGCTACATAACCAGGAGCCGCTTTTTCTTGTCGTACGTAGTTGGGTGTAAATGGAAGATCGAGTGCCTTACGGTTGGGTGCCACAAATCGGATACCCCATACATCCACTTGTTTTCCCAAATCATGAAAACGCTCCATCATGGCAGGATCTAAGCGGGATATTAAGGTCGTAACTTTCCCACTGATTGCGTCCCCACATACTTTATCTCTAGGGAAAGTTGACTTATCAATGAGAATACTAGGAATACCGAGGTAGCTAAGTCTAAGAGCGGTTGCTGCGCCTCCAGGTCCAGCGCCAAGAATACAAACGTCCGTTTTGTACATGCATCAAGGGGTTCATTCAGATCGAAAATAGGAAATACCTGCCCCAATTTTGCATTTTGGGCTGATAAGTTAAGCGGAAAGTCTATTAAAGCAATCGGAGGGACACCTCATGTTGGGGCCCCTCCGATTTTTGTTGAATACCCTAGCTCTAGTCAGCGGGTCTATGGCAATTTAATTTCCACCTAATATCAGCGGCAGGCCATCACTTCCATCTCCTCCAACTACTATGACCTTTGAGTTAGGCGAATTGGCCAGATCTAAGGTCGCTTCAATACCTTTATCCCGAAGAATATTAGAGGTCAGAGATGCATTCAGAATCCGGTTAGCCTCCGCTTTTGCTTCAGCTTCAATAATTCTACGCTCGGCTTCTTTACGCTCCTGAGCCAAGATAAATTCATACTTGAGCGCTTGTTGTTCCGCTTCAATTTTTGACTCAATGGCAGAACGTACTTTCTCTGGCAACTCAATATCACGGATCAGCACGGCTCGCATTTCAACGTAATTCTGATTCAGGGTGCTATCCAAAACAGCAGCGATTTGGGTTTCTACTTCGTCGCGACGTGTAGAATACAGTTCTTCAGGATTGAATCGGCCAATTATTTTACGCACCGAGGCTCTTATTTCAGGACGAACCAAGGAGGACAAAAATTCCCGGCCAAACTTTTCGTGTAGATTACCGATATTTTCGTAGTTAGGATTTACCCTCACAGTAACATCAAGCTTGATATTCAATCCATTACTAGAAAGTACAGACATAGATTCCTCAATTTGCTTTTCCCTAACGTCGTAGACGAACATCGTATTCCAGGGTGCAACCACGTGAAATCCTGGCTGGTATATCTTTTCTTTAATTAATCCCCCACTGAAACGCTTAAAGAGAACGCCTCGTTCACCTGCTTGGATGGTGAGGAATGTTGCATTAGAAAAAATCAAAATTACTATCAAGGAAATAAAAATAATAATACCGGTTGTCAATAACCGGCCCTGATTAGACTTTTGTGTGCTTGGTTGGCTCATGATAAGCTATTTGAATGTTTATTTATCTTTTAAAAAGTTAAGTTGCTCCTTTCGTTTATTTTAATTTTTGTTTTTCTATTAACGTATTGTAAAATTCGATTAATGGGCCGGTTTAAAGATACACCTTTTGCCCAAACACCATTACCTTAGTGATGTAAGTTTCAAAGAACACATAAGAACCCTTTTTGTTATACCTTTAATCCTCCCTTAACCAAAACGATTAGTACAGAATTATATTAAAGAATAACTTAAATGAAAAAACTGATTGTTTTTTTGGCCGTAGTAGCCTTAATTATCGGATGTGGAAGCGGAGGAAACGAAGCGCCCACCAGTACGACAACAACCCAAAAGAAAGAAACGGTCGCCGCCGTTGATGGGGAAAAAGTATATAAACAATATTGTGTTACATGCCATGGTCTTTATGGCGACATGGGTGCGTCAGGTGCAGCTAACCTGCAAGAATCTGTTTTAGAAAAGGAAGAACGCGTAGCTGTAATCACTAATGGCAGGAATGTCATGACTGGGTTTAAAGCGCTGCTAAGTGAAGAGAAAATTAATGCTGTAGCGGAATACACCTTTACATTGAAAGAACAATAAGCGACTATCCCCACTACAGAACTGGAACATATGAACCAAAAAATTTTGGTGACGGGTGCCTCCGGATTGGTAGGCTCCCATCTAATCCGTCTTTTACTAGCAAGAGGATATCAACACATTAGGGCAATAAAAAGACCTTCAAGCGATATGTCCATGGTCCAGTCGGTAGCAAACGCAGTGGAATGGGTGGAAGGTGATATTCTCGACCCTATTTTCTTGGAGGATATCATGCATGGTGTTTCGGTCGTTTTTCACTGTGCTGCTAAAATATCCTTCGAAGCTCGGGATGCGAAAAGTATGTACAGAACGAATGTGGAAGGAACCACCAATATGATTAATGCGTCTTTGCATGCTCAGGTTAACCATTTTATCTTTTTCAGTTCGGTTGCTGCACTTGGCCGGTCCCGAAACAACCAAACCCTTACCGAAAAATCTATTTGGGAAAAAAGTCCTTACAATACACGATACGGTATTAGTAAATTCCAAGCTGAACAAGAGGTATGGCGTGGTCAAGCAGAAGGTTTAACCATAAGCATTCTTAACCCATCTATAATCTTGGGTGGCAGCCAATGGACTCAAGGGCCCGCACGTTTTTTTCCCATGATTGCAGGAGGCTGGCGTTTTTTCCCGATTGGTAATAGTGGCTTTGTTGATGTGCGTGATGTGGCTAATGCTTCCATTACGATAATGGAAGAATCACATACAGGTAAAAGATACATCCTGAATGCAGGCCATTTTACGTACCAAGAATTTTTCCAATTGATTGCCCAAAACCTGAAGGTCAAAGCCCCAAATTTCACTGTAAAACCATGGATGAATGGTATTGCTTGGCGTATTGCTGCGTTTGCTTCCCGCATTTTAGGAAAACGTATTCTGTTAACTAAAGAAACCGCACGCCAGTCAGCTCGTACTTTTTACTACGATAACACCCGCTCAATACGTGATCTGGGTATTACCTACCGCCCACTTGAAAGAACCATTTCAGAAACCGCCAATTTGTATAAACAATCTCAACAAGCATCGCCAACCTCTTCCCCCTCTGTTCTACCCTTTTAATAATGATCACCGTATCCTGTGAGATGATTGACCCGTTAACTAACTAGCTGAGATCTGGCTATAAATTCTCCAAAGGGCTCTTTAGAAAACCCAAATAACCATCCACACTTAAAGGTACATTTGCCTACTTCATCTGAATACATACCCAACTCTATGCCGCAAACCGGCATTTCTAACAACATAGCTGGTATACCTATTTTATTGTTGATCATTCGTCAGCTCATTCATTACAAGTAATTTTCCAAACCTTCTGCTTCACCAACGATCCTTATACCCCATATAGGTTATTCCTTTAACACGGACACAGCATAGGATTTTCTTATCTAACAGGTAAAAACCATGCTGTGTCCGTAAAGATTCCAAAAACTACTGGTTCGCTTTTTCGTAGACCTTCTCTAAATGGGGAATACCCTCAACCATCCAGCCGGGTGCGTCTTGCCCCATCAAATAATGATCAAAATATTGCTTCATCCTAATTTGGAAGTCTTTCTGATTGGATTCCCGCCGCAAATGATGGCCCTCATCTGGATAGGATAAGAAAATGACTTCTTTGCCCAAACGACGGGCTGCATTATAAAATTCAAGTCCTTGCGTCCAGTCGACAGCCCCATCATTTGTACCATGAAGAATCATAAATGGCGTCTTTATCTTAGGTACATGAAACATAGGATTCTCTCTTTGGTATACCGCCCGACTATTCCAAGGAGTCACATCACGCCCCATACGCACCTGACCAATCTCCATAATACCCGTATGGTTGGTTCCTGTATTTCCATAAATGTTATTGTAAAAACTCTCCAGATCAGTAGGAGGTGCACCAGTTACTACGCAAGCAAACATATCCGTTTGGGTAACAATAAAACTTGACTGATATCCTCCCCAACTGTGGCCTTGCAAACCAATTTTTTCAGGATCAGCATAACCAAGATCAATTACTTCCTGCACCGCTGAAGTGATACAATCCAGTGCACTTGTTCCCGGACGCCCTGTTTCATAACTATTATCAGGCATGAAGAATAAATATCCGTTGCTGGTGTAGGTCGTCGCATGAGGCCTGTCATCATAAACAGGCATTGCGTACTGATGGTGCCTTTGTGACATTTTCTCATAGAAATACACGACCATCGGATATTTTTCCCCTGCTTTATAATTAGGAGGAAGAGCAAGCGTTCCTTGCAAGCGTTCACCCTTACTATTGGTATAATCAATCAAGACTCGGCGACCCCAGGCATACTCAGCTTGTTGTGGGTTGGCATGCGTCAAGCGTACCGGATCAACAAACTGCGTATTGCTCGTATAATAATCAGGGAAATCAACAAATGTCTGTTGGGTAAAAAGCAACTGATCCGCCAGTCTGGCTTTCCTTAGAGGCCCAATTGATTTATCCGTGTAAAGAAGAGGTTTGGGCTTTTTATTCGGAGCTAATGTAAAGTAACCCGATTTTTTTGTCCATTCACCGTAAGCGGATAGCATCAAGGGCTGTTCCGTATCCATATACTCTTCTTCTGGATCCAGCCTGACATATCGAAACCTGATCTCCTGATCATCACCTAATCCACGGGTCAAGTTCTCGGCTGTTTGTCCATCCAAACTGATGTACCATAGATCATAACGATGATTCAGAATAACCCCTTTCCCATCTTTACTCCAACCAGCCAGACCATACGGTGGGTGCTCATGTGGATATGGGTGTTCTGCATTAACAAAAGAAACAGGGGCCACCTTAGAAATGGTGGTCGTTTGGTTGTTCTCCATATCATATAAATGGATTTCTCCTTCTTGCTGATATACATAATAGCGACCATCAGGCGACAGACCCATGGTTCGATTTACTTCTTTAGCAAACTGAATACGATCACCTGTCGCCATATTTACCCGGTACAAATCCGCCGGTGACACCCCCCAATTGACATCACTGATATAAGGCTTTTCGTCCCGACCTACTGTGAAAATAGCATGCTTAGATGGTAACAGAATACGCATGGAAGGGTCGGCTAATTGTAAAAAAGCATCTTCCTCGATATTATAGCTAGAAAAATAAGTAAATCGTTTATTTCTGGATGCCCTCCGACGCTGGACAGAATTGATACGCTCATCTTTCCAGTGGAACACATCAACATTAGGTAAAGTATCCTTATCCAGTTTCTGTTTCTTTTCCTGAGCTTGAATACCTAGAAATACCATTTGGTCATCCGAAGAAAAGGTTAGGTTACTGTTATCACTAATTACCATGCCTTCCGGAAACCCATCTGCTTTTTCAGTTTCCAGCTTTCGCTTAACAACAGAAGCACTTCCGAGCCCCTGAAAAACCATCAAAGTGTTGTTGGTATGTATGCAAGTATCCGCTCTATTTCCTTTCAGAACAGCCAATGCATTACCTGAAGTCTCCCACTCGGATCGTGCCTTATCTGCGTCGTTCCATATAAGTTTTGAATAATGTGCTTCGTCATTATCTAGCACCGTTAGCCTTCCGGTTTTGAGGTTCATAAGGTAAATTCCGTTACCCACTTTTTCAGCAGCATCAACCAGATAAGCTAAATGACTTCCTTTACGGTTAAATGCAAAATCACTAACATTTCCAAGATTCTGAATCATCCCCGATTGCAAATCCATTAGTATCAGATCACTTCCTTTATGTTTTGATTTATCGGCTGCAGTCTTTTTCAGGTGTACGGCCCAATACCGACTATTATGGGAAAACTGCATAGCATTGGTTCGATCGAAAGTCCAGGTTTTACCATCTTCCAACCGCTTAAGTTCTGCCTTTTGGAAAACTGGTTTTTTACTCTTACGAAGCTTATTCGCTTCTTTCTCTGGAACCTGAATCCAATAAGCTACCCACTTTTCATTTTCTGAAAAGGCAGGTCTTTCAGCAAAAGGAATCGTATAATCAGGTTGTGAAGTGCTCGTTTGTTGAATGAATAAAGTATCATCACCACCATTGGGTCGAAGCCCATAGCTAAACCAGTTACCGGAATCCGTTATACTTACACCCACAATTCGGTTCCATCGGTCATAATCAGAAATGGTCAATTCTTTGTTTTGAGCCGTTAGCATCGTTAATGAGCCAACTATACAATAAATTAGGAGGAATAATTTTCGCATTTGTTAGTTCTGTTTTGTTTTGTTTTGTTTTATAAAAAGTAAGTAAAAATGACCATTCCGATGTAGTCAACTGCCTATACTTCTATTTTATTAGGGTCGAATTAAATTCCATATAATAACCTTCAGGATCAAATCCAACGAATGCTTTAAAGTGGTCATCAGGTCCTACGGATAAGCTATCGGCTTGCAAAGGGAAAGGGCCATTTTCTTTGGCGTAAGCCCACCAACCTTCAATATCGGATAACCAATAGCTCACATTTACGGCTTTATCATCCGTGTAATCACACATTCCTCTTTGTTCATCTACTAGTCCTATATACCCGGTAGAAGAAGCGGCATAAACTTTGGCCCACCCTTGATCGGCCACTAGGGGAAAGCCCATGATCTGTTCCATGAAGCCTTCCATCTGCAACACATCCTGATAATATAACCAGGTGACTGTACCATTGAATGCCAAACCTTTTGGTGCGGCGGAATGATCCAAGGTTACTGGAACATCTGGTGCATTCTTCAATCGTGGCATAAAACGTTCATTCTCAGGATGCTGCTTGAATGTTTCAAATTCAAGCAGGTATCCTTCCGGATCATAGATAACAAAACCATCGTGTGGACCTGCAACCCGAGGTGTATAGTTATATCGAACTGTAATATTTTTACTTTCCAAATAGTTCCACCAATCGGCTAGCTGGCGGGTAAGTAAAGCCAAAGCAACTGATTTAGGTTCATCAGCTGTATGCATGCCTGTTCCATCGTCAACGAGCGTCAGATAGCTATCCTTGGCAATTTGTAAGATGGTAGCATTATCATATTCTGCCACGCGAGTAAGCCCCAAAGTCTTGGTGTAAAACTCTAGTGCCTCTGCTCGATTACGGTAATACCAAAAAAGATTGGTAGCTTCTACCCCAAAATCAGACAGGGTACGGAAATCCGTTTGTCGCGCCAATAGCTTGTTTATTCCCTGAGGGGTATATCCTAATAAACGACCGAATCTACGTGCTACGTCCACCCGCATCGAATCCGTATAAAATCCGGATGACTCCAGTCTGAACAGATCTGCTTTCAGCTGATCGTATGCCTGTTTGGTCAAGGTATCACAGATCAACAAAACCTCCTGATCGGCAACTATAGAATCCGCAAACAAGTCGGTGCGAATTAGTTCGTTTTCCCGAAAAACAGAAACCCCATATTGAGCTGCTTCCTGACGAGCAATAGGCTCAAATTGGTTCATTTCTTCACTGGACATGGGAGTACTCAATGCCAACGGTTTTACACCCGCTGCTACCAACTCCGAAAAAACAGAGACCTGACCTGCTTCCCTTGAATAATTACTATGTTGTACAGGTTGGCAGCCCCATACCATGAAAATCAACCCTAATGTCCAATATCGACTCATTTTTTTCCGTAAACTACTAATCTTTGTTCAATTCCTTTTATCATCCCGTATATAGTTACCAGATCAACCCACTCCAGATAAATGTTTGTAATAATGTGATAAAAATCATAAAGTAGCTTAAGGACATATTAAAAAAAAGGCCTTATCATACTGTAGCGTACCATTAATCTGACCACCGTCGTTTTTAAAATCGACGCACACACATTACTATCATGATACGAAAAGCAAAAATACAGCCTCTTTTACTTGTACTAACCTTAGCACTTTTTACTATGCCTTCGTGTAATACCTCCCGAGCCGCCAAAGGCGCGGTAATCGGAGGTACTGTTGGTGGTATAGCAGGTGGAATTATCGGAAAAAATAACGGTAATACCGCTGTTGGCATCCTGATTGGTTCCGCTATTGGCGGTACAGCAGGTGCACTAATCGGTAATTATATGGACAAGCAAGCCCAAGAAATTGAAAAAGATCTCGAAGGTGCAACTGTTGAACGGGTGGGTGAAGGCATCCTGATCACCTTTGACAGCGGACTTATGTTTGATACCGATTCGTATTCTTTAAAATCAAGGACAAAGCAGAACCTGACCGAGCTATCTACTATTCTGCAAAAATACGAAGATACCAACATTCTTATTCAGGGCCATACGGATAGTCAGGGTTCAACGGGCTACAACCAAACCTTATCGGAGCGTCGAGCCAATGCAGTTTCTTATTACTTAGCTGGAAGAGGAGTCGTTGCAAGCCGAATTTCAGAGACAGGATTTGGTGAATCTAAGCCTATAGCATCTAATGCTTCTGCATCGGGACGTCAGCAGAACCGACGGGTTGAAGTAGCCATCTATGCGAATAAAAAATTACAAAAAGCCGCCAAGCGTGGCGACATTTAAAACGACCTAGCGGGTAAGCACCATGCTTACCCGCTAACTTATTTATTGCCAAAGCGAACGGTATTTACCCGCACCGTCATACATACCAGCTTGCTTTTGGGTATTAAAAATACGGTCACGCGGATCATTTCCAACCCCTGCAGCATACATCCAATTACCGTAGTTACTGCATACATCATAATCCACTAGCATGGATTCAAACCAAGCAGCTCCTTTTCGCCAATCCGTTTTGAGTTGATGTACCAAAAATGAAGCCACATTCTGTCGACCCCGGTTACTCATAAATCCGGTAGCTTTCAGTTCTCGCATATTGGCGTCGACAAAATCATCGCCAGTTTCGCCATTTTTCCACCTTTGAAACACCTTATCATTGTTTCGCCATTGCATGGATTTATCTTGAATGCCACCTGGAAAGAAGATACGTCGACCATAACGCATAGCAACAAATTTGAAATAATCGCGCCACAAGAGTTCAAACTTTACCCAATAGGTCGATTTATTCTTGGTTACTTCCTCCTCATAGCGCTCCAATTCGTGATAAATCGTGCGCGGGGACATACTGCCGTTGGCTAACCAAGGTGAGAATTTTGTACTGTAATCCCCACCAATGAGGCCATTACGTGTTTCCTTATAAGTAGCTACCAAATTGGAATCCCACAGATAATAATCCAGCCGATCATCACCTGCCACAGCACCCCCCCGAAAAGGAATAACCGAACGCTCATCCGGCTGAATTGAAGCATAGCCTAATTCCTCTAATGTGGGAAGCGTATCTTTTATCATCTGAGGAGTAGGGACACGATCAGGCGTAGGTATGGTGGGTCTGATCTCAGCGTACTTTTCCACCTTCTTTTTAAACTGAGTAAAGATATCAGGTACTTCAGTGATCGCAAAGGGTACATCATCCGGATGGACGAGCGAACTGCTATGGTACATGTGCAGCGGGAAAGTGGTAGCTATCGATTCCTCTACCTGAATTTCTTCATGTGTATATTCTTTAGAAGCGTATACCGCTTTAGCATCAAATTCGAGGGCTAACTCAGGTATAATAGACTCTGGAATACCCCGGCGAACCAACAATGTGGCACCTTTCTCCTCCAGATGTTCTTTGAGATCCGTAAGGCTTTCCAGTAAAAACTTCATACGAAAAGGTCCTGTACGTTGTATGTTCCACTGGTCGTTTTGCAAAAAACGCTCATCCAGAATGTATACTGGAATAATTTGATCATTTTCGTTTAATGCTGCCTGCAGTGCTGGATTATCATATAATCTCAGATCATTTCTAAACCAAAGAATTGCCTTGCGCATGAGTGAATGTTTTGCTTCCACCGACTAACGTCAACTACGCGCAAAAGTTTGCCTTGGTAAATGCAAACCAACATTATAACATTCAACTGACCAATCAGGGAAATAAACAGCACGAACAAGGCCACGAGTTTACTTCCCTGATTGAGCAACCACTAAAACCCATAACTAGCTCGCTGTAATTCTTCCAAATTAGAAAAAGGTTTATTCGGCTTTAGTACTTTCCCTAAAAACCGGTACACCTTTAAGCGTAATTGTTTGGCATTACGAGTATCCATCCGATCAAAACGATGCCCCCCCGGCTGGTCTTCATAAATTTCATAATCGAATTTTTTACCCTCAGCCTTCAATGCCCGGATGAGATGCTCTACCTCCAAAACGCCCACATCCGCATCGTTTGTATTGGTGTGTATAAGTAATGGTGTGTCCTGTAATTTCGAGGCATTCCAAGCAGGTGATCTGCGCATATATTCTTCAGGGTCCTGATGCGCCGTTTTTCCGATATGGTATTCAACGGAATACAACCGACGATAACCGTCCGTCTTGTAACCCATTCGTTGAATCAAGTCACTGACAGGTACCCCCGCATAAGCCACCTGATAATCATCCGGATATTCAAAAATATTCATCAAGGTGATTAATCCCCCATGGCTCCATCCCAAAATGCCTACTCGGTCAGCATCTACGATACTATAATTTTCCAGCATATAGTCTGTGCAGGCTTTTACATCTTGAATCTCCAATCCACCATAATCAATGGCGCGATAGAAAGTCCCTCCGTACCCTGTGCTTCCCCGGTACTCAGGTGCCACCACGATATATTGTTGTGCGATTAGTTCCCGCACAATATGCGCATACCCTGTATTGAAATTAGAATGAACACCACCATGCGGCAGTACCAGTAAAGGATATGATTTTTGGGGATCGATATCTTTAGGAATGAAAACGTAGGTTTTAATACGTAAAGGGTTAGTATAATACACCGGATTATATCCACCCCCCATAGCCTTTCCTTTTTTTTCACCTAATGGTGGCCCCGTAAGTTCAACTTTATCAATGTAAGCTTGGTCACCCAAAAGGTGGAACCAAGCAACATCATCAATGGATTTCTCCAAGCTCTGAAACGAATACCGCATCGAAGCAATTCGATTCTCCAGTGCCTCAATTTTGTCCAGTAGCACTTCTGTATTTTGTGCAGAAAGGGTAAAGCTTACTACCCCGAAAAAGCATAAGCATAAGATCGTTTGTTTCATAGTTTTTTCATTGATTAAAAGTGTTTGACCAATTCCTTTCTAAGATAGTAATCTTGAATTTGTATGAATAAGCCAAATGCAGATTTCGACCTTACGGATGTACATTAGGTTAATTATCTTTGTTGTAAAAGAAAAAGGTAATTTATGATTTCAGATAAAATGAAGAATGCGCTCAATGAGCAAATTCAGCTGGAAGGGCAAGCATCATCTTTATACTTATCCATGTCCGTATGGTGTGATCAAAAAGGATTGGAAGGGTGTGCACAATTCCTACGTCGACAGTCCGAGGAGGAACGCGAGCATATGCTTCGTATTTTTGATTACATGAGTGAGGTTGATGTTATGGCGTTAACCCCCGGAATCCAAGAACCTGAGCACGATTTCCCTAGTATACAGGAGTTATTTAAGCGCGTCTATGCGCATGAGCAAAAAGTATCCAACTCTATTTATCGTTTGCTGCAAATTGCTCTGGAAGAAAATGACTACACTACGCAACATTTCTTACAGTGGTATGTAGCTGAACAAAAAGAAGAGGAAAACTTAATGCGCTCGATTCTCGATAAAATCAATCTGATCGGAGAAGGTCCTATGACTTTATATTACATTGATAAGGAAGTTGCAGCTATCAATCTTCTCGAAGAAGCGGCTGAAGAAGAGGTAGAATAGACACTTGGGCAATTCCTCTTAGCCCAAAAGCCAGGGGTAGTTTACCCCTGGCTTTTTATTTATGCTATTTATTATTTTTTGGCAAAAGGATAAAAGTCTGCAAATATAAATGCATTTGGTTCCCCCTGCTCAGATAAAGAAAAATCAACCTGATCACCTGTATTTTTATCAATAAAAGTGGTCAAACTGGTAGGCCACAAATAATTAACCTCCCCACTTTGTGGGTGTTCAATTTTAAGGATACCTTCCTCCCACTGCAATTTGACTTGGTAGCCTTGCATTTCTTTCATTTCACCACTGAATACATAATCGCCTGCATATGCAGACTGTTTGGTCTGGCTGATATTCACCGTATCAATTTGACTTGGTTCTGCGACACCCCACCCATAGTAAGCTGATGCCGACCTTAAGACCTCTTGCATCAAGCCTGTACCCTGGTCCGAATTGGTCATGACAACCAGTCCATCACCTTCATTTTTAGCGAAAGCCAAAAAAACATTAGAGAATCCTGCATTTTTTCCACCATGGCGGAAAATCAAGGAATCACCACTACCCATTAATGAAGGCCCCAAACCCCAGTCATTATTATGCTTGGTCAGCATAGCTGTGGTTGTTTCTTGATTGATTACATGAAAAGAATTACCAGCGAAAGCCTGCTGGATACCCTGAGCATAGCGTAGTAAATCCTGAGGGGTGGTCCACAGACCAGCAGCAGCTTGTTCTGGATAATTATGCCAGCCACCCGAGTAATACTGCCCTTGGGCATCGTAAGCTGCACTTGCTTGTTTGTGAAACGATTTGTCCAGTGGCTGGGTATACGTACTTTTTGTCATGCCAAGTGGCTCCAGTACATATCCCTGGGTATATTCTTCCAGAGGCATACCTGAGACATCCTCTACCACTTTTTCCATAATGGTATATCCGCCTCCAGAATAGCGCCAATTCGTTCCAGGTTCAGTATCCACAAATACAGCAGGTGTATTACCTTCGCCTTGCAAAACCGCATCGATGGATGGGAACGTATCGGCATATGTATATCCTGGAAACCCATGAACGGTGAGCCCTCCAGTATGGGTAAGCAAGTGACGTAGCGTTACCGGATTCGATTCCGACCACTGATGTGCCGGGATTTTCCAGGTTTTCAGGTATGTATTTACCGGTGCATCCAAATCCAGCTTACCTTCCTCAACCAACCGTAAAGCAGCTAAAGCGGCAACAGGTTTACTTATAGACCCCGCCTGAAACAGCGTATTGGTATCCACCATAGTTCCCTGAGCGGAATCTGCAACACCGTAACCTTTTGCCCAATGAATAGCACCGTCTTTCAAAACTGCAATGCTTACTCCCGCCACATTATAGTGTGCCATGCGGTCCTCCAGTGACATACCTTCATTTTCTTCTCCCTTTATGACGAGGCCAGGTAATAAGCCTTGTTCTACGGAGGCCATGGCCAGCTCAATATTTTTCTGGGTATTTACAGGACCAGACTGACACCCCCACAGGACCATTAAGACCAGTAGGAAAAAAACAGGAACATATTTATACATATACTTAAATTATGAGTGAATGATCAATAAAATTCAGGTTGAACAAAGGGAATTAGAGCCAGAATAATAGCTTCCCTATAATAAGCTGTACGGTCGATAAGTTGATGAGTAAGGAGCCCTACCGCTCCTCCTTTTTGTTTGGAGTTGTGGGTACCAAATACCTGATCATCCGCATCACCAAGTTCCATTCCGGAGCGAATAAGTTCTGCTATTTTAGGTGGTAGTTTAAAGCTAGATGTTCTAGCCTCTCCCTGTTTCTGGTCCGTTATTATTGCCATCCAAGCAAAAGCCCAGATATCCCCATTTTTTTCTTCAACGCCACCTTCCAGACCGACATAAAAATTTCCTGTCGGGAACAATTGGCGGCAAGCGATTGCTCGATTGAGCGCTCCTCGACGAGTATCCTCATCATTCATAGGCTGATCCGGAACACCAGAAGGTACTGCGACCCCTTCAAACCAGAACGTTCGAGCGGGAAAAACCCGACTAAAACCTTGCCGTACAGCCTCAATTTTCACAGGGTTCCGAGAACCAATTACAATTTGATGATGCATAATGAATCTATAATTTGAACCACACAGCGCTTTATTAGGACCATTGAGCCACCCTTAATACTTTCAGGTACCAACTAAAAATAACATCTTCACATTAGGTAGATCTAATGAAAAGAATTATTCTATTTGTAGTTTATGTTTTATCCCATATAACGACAGAAGGTCATTTTTGAAGTATGTAGTATGCAGTATATCATACAGAAATATAGATTTTTACGGCCTGCCTTTTACCACTGCTCCAGCTTTCATAACGAAAGTAACACGCCTAAGAGCACTTATATTCATTTCAGGCTGCCCTTCAACGGCGATTAAATCTGCCCGTAGTCCCCGCGCTACTCGCCCTCGATCAGGCATACCTAACCATCGCGCATTTCCGGAGGTGGTACTACGCCATACCTCCAGGGGGGTCATCCCATAGTCAACCATTAGTTCCCATTCCCGGACGTTATCACCGTGTTCGTATACCCCAACATCGCCACCCGCTACAATCGGAACACCTGCCTGCAGAGCCTGAGAAAAACTTTCTTTCTTTTTGGTTATCCGCTCGGGTTCAGGATCAACACCTTTTCTCCACCCATTGTATTGCAAAATAGCGTCCGGTGCTGCCAGCGTAGGGCAAAGGGCTACACCTCTTTCCGCCATCAAAGCAAATACTTCAGGCGTACCGCCGTCGCCATGCTCAATGGTTGTTACCCCTGCCAACGTGGCTCTACGCATCCCTTCAGCAGTAGCCGCATGTGCCACTACTGGCCTGCCACTACTAGATGCTACCGCAACGATACGCTTTAACTCAGAAATGGTAAAAGTAGGCTTAGCCTCCCCATTTGGGCCCCACCGATAGTCGCAATACACTTTGACCACATCCGCACCTTTACCGATTTGTTCCCGAGTCACACGAATCAGGTCATCCTCTCCATCCGCTTCTTGGGCTCCTAAAGGAACATCCACATGCGGACCAAAACCTTTGGGACCATAACTACCTGTAGCCACAATAGCTGGACCAGCGACCAGAAGATCAGGACCTGGAATAATACCTTTTTGGACTGCTTTTTTTAACCCTACATCCGCATATCCAGCACCTTCAGAACCTAAATCACGCATGGTGGTAACACCTGCCATAATACTTTTACGCAAGTGAACGGTAGCCCGAGCCACTCGTTCGGCTGCTGATTCTTTTAAAACCTGGTCGTTCCAGTTCGTCTGATTGTATGGATACAATAATATATGCGAATGCCCCTCAATCATTCCTGGCATAAGGGTCGTACCGGGAAGCTCTAACCGCTGTGCATTTTGTGGAACTGGAAAGTCACCTGACGGGCCGATAGCACTAATGGTCTCGCCTTCCACCAAGACTTCCCAGTCCGTATGCACATTTACACCATCAAAAACCCGATCTGGAATCAATAAAATAGGTGTTTGTGACTGAGCCCAGTAGGCTGACCAGCAAAAAACAACCACTAACCAGTAGAATTTACAGCTCATATACTTATCCATTTAAATAAGAGGATTCACCCGCATAACGACTATAACGTACGCAGGCACCTATTGTATACTTACACTCTAATTTTTGGAACCGACATAATTAAGAATATCTAACCCTCAAGTTTGTACTTGAGTAATGTATTGTTGTATGTGATCCTCAAAATCCGCTTGTAATATGCGGGTAACAGGTCCTGGTCTGCCCTCGCCGATCATAAGTTTGTTGATACCAATTACAGGCATCACCTTTTTATTGGTACCCGTGATAAAGGCTTCTTGAATGTGGCACAGCTCGTCTAATCGAAAATCACGGATGGCAACGTCGAAATTTTTACGTGCCAATTGAATAACCTGCTTTCGGGTAATTCCTTGCAAGATTCCTTCGGCGGGGGTAGCTATAGTCTGATCTTGCATAACAAAAAAGATATTCGAACGCGTAGTTTCGGTAATAAATTCACCGCTGTGATATAGCGGTTCTAACGCGCCCGCTGCCTCTAACTTCGGTAAAAGATGAATACCCATCAAATAATTTAAGGTTTTAATATGAGGGATATCCCTTGAGTACGGATGGGTAATGAGCTTGATCCCATTATGGAAGTAGGTTTCAGGGTAAGAAGGTTTAGGGTATTGTAAAATGAGTAAATTGGGTTCAGCAGGTAAATATCCGTTGGGGCTATACCCTCCGGTGAGGACCAGTCGAATCCCTCCACTTGTCTGATCATTACGTGCAATTAATGCCAAAATATCTTGGGTAAGTTCAGCTCGATCAGACCTTACAACAAGCCCCAATCCTTCAGCAGAATTATAAAACCGATCCAGATAATCATCCAAAAAAACAGGAATCCCCTGTTCAAACTGGAAATAATCAAACAAACCGTATCCACGAAGTAATGCCAAATCCCCTACTTGTATACTCGCATCATTCTGATGCACCTGGTTTCCATTAATAGTATAGTACATAAGATCATATTGTGCATATAAGGTAAAAAGTATTCTTATACTATGGATCAACCTGAATTAAAAATCATTGCCTTTCCAGAAAATAACTGAAGACATATTATCTACTTTTGGCTAACCATTGGGGTATTGTCCCTCCGCTGGACTTTATGTTTCTACCCGATCAAGAGAGGATAAAAAACCTATATTTCTGTACTTACAGTATGTGATCTATTTTTTGTTTTGTATTTACCATTCTTCCGTCCAAACAACAAAAATGGTATATCCTTATTGGCTTGTAATTCTTTTTCGAAAAGGGTTTTATATCAGATGATTTGATTTTTATTTGCAAAATATACAGTCCAAAAAAAGATCCCGATTCTGGCCATTACCGGCAGAATCGGGTCTTAATTACGCATCACTCACTACTTGAGTAGTTTTACACTTTTCTTTTTTAGGAGCTTAGTCATCAGAGGCACATTCCTCTTTTAGTGCACGTAACTCTTCTTTGCTATTTGCTACAGCAGTGGAACCATCTTCATATTCCACAGTTACAGGAAACACTACCTCGGGGCGATCAGCATCACGTCCATTTGCTTCAAACCATGCGCGCACCAGTCGCTTCAGCTCGCCACGATCAGCAGCTTCTGAGGTAGTACCATCAGCAAATGCAATAGATAATGGAAAAACTAATTTAAAGCAGGCTTTCGCTCGGTTCCGATGCCCTTTGGGACCATTCTGGCGGAAGAATTTACGACCACACAGACGGCCTATTTCTTTCAATTCATCGAGGCTACCTACTGAAATGATCTCACCATCTTCATCCAGTACTTCGATAGGGAAGGTTAATTGTGGGCGACCTTCGACTTCCGGATTACCTTCTTTCCAAGTGTATAAAGTTTCTCGAAGATTTTCGTAACTCTCTACTTCTGCAGTAGTGCTGTCGGGGAAAGCAATAATTATTGGAAACACCAATTCATAGCAACCGTGTTTACCACAATTGGCATCACGCTGCATATCATACATCGTGGAATCCACAAAATTATCAATATCGACTACAGATGAGGTGATGTCGCTGTCTTTTTCGCAAGACATAAACAAAGAAATCGCCATTAAGGCTAACATCATCAAGGAAGTGAACACAGAATTTCGCATAGTTGATTACATTTGGATTATTAGATACTTACACCCTCATAAGCACAGTGCATCATGGATGTACCCATTTTGAAATGTTAAAAAAGCCTTAACGTAATTTTTTACTACCTTTTTATGATGACTTTATCTAATGCCTATGACGGACCAACAACTGTGGCAACAGTTAAAATCAGGGGATAAGAAAGCCTTAGAAAGGATCTATCGTGCCCACGTTATGCATCTTTCTGACTATGGACGCCGATTCTGTAGCGATGATATGCTGGTACAGGATTGTCTGCAGGATTTATTCGTATACCTGTGGCAGAAAAGAGAAACCATCCAGGTAACGGATGCTATCCGTCCTTATTTATTGGTGTCTTTTCGGCGGCGTATTATTCGGGCATTACAATCAAGAAAAGGTACGGTTACTATGGATGATCATCCATTGGATTTTATTGCAGATTGGTCATTTGAAGAGCAACTCATTGCCCAGGATATGGCTGAAGAACAACGGAAACAACTCAAAGCAGGCCTCTCAGAACTAAGTGAGCGGCAACGTGAAGCTTTATTTTTAAGATATTACGAAGGGCTGACTTACGAAGAAATTGGTGAGGTCATGGGTTTGCGATATCAGTCCATACGAAACTTAGTATCTAGGGCTATCCATAAGCTCAGGAGCCAGCTTCCAATATGTATAGGGTTAATTTTATGGATGCTCAATGGGTACAAATGAACATCTACCTGCTTATACATATAAAAAGGGCTATGAATCTAATGATCAAAGTAGGTTATGGTATGGTTATTCTGTTTTTACTGGTGGGTTGTCAGAAAGAGGATCAACTATCATCTGGTTTGGTAGATGAGGCGCTACAACCTTTTTTGGAGGCATTTGAATCCGAAGGTTTAGCACGCAATTATCAACCTGTTTTTTCTACGGATCTGGTTCATATGCGTTTAGATACATTACCCAATTCTGTTACAGGACAGTGCAAGACCTATTCTGACGGACGTAAAGAAGTGGTGGTCAGTTCCGCATTTTGGGCGCAAGCTACTTTTTATGAAAAAGAGTTTTTAGTGTTTCACGAGTTGGGGCATTGTATTCTGGATCGTGTGCATACTGAATCGACTAATGATCGGGGGCAATGCAACAGTATAATGCACAGTGGTCAGGGAACGTGCCGTAATATTTATGGTGCTGGCACAAGACGGGCCTATTTAGATGAACTATTCTACTACGAATAAGAAGTTTGCCTATGCAAGACAGTTTTTTACACTTTTCTGCTCATGATTTTCTGGAATGCGACGAGTTCCTCGCTTGGCAGAGGCAACCCGAACGTCTGGCATTGGCGACAGCGTGGGCAAACTGGTTAGCGGCACATCCTGAGAAAATGCCGGAAATAGAAGAAGCCAAAAAGCTACTAACCCAACTACAACCAACATCAATAGGTGAAGCGGCCATAGACATTGATAGTTTATGGTCCCAGATCGACACCCAAATTTCGGAAGAAGAACCAGTATCCCGCGGGAGTATCATTCGCTTGTGGCCACGTTTGGCCATTGCTGCATCTGTTGCGTTACTACTCGGTTTTTACTTTCTGATTCCCAAAAGCACAACTTTACGCATACAACCTCAAGAGCATTTGGCGCTATCATTGCCTGACAATTCTCAAGTTTTTGTTCATGCCGATTCCAAAATTTCATTTGACAAGAAAGGGTTTGCTCAAGATCGAGCGGTAAAGTTATGGGGAGAAGCCTTTTTCACGGTGGAATCCGGCAATGCATTTCAGGTTATTACACCATTGGGAAAAGTAGAAGTTTTGGGTACGGAATTTACCGTATTTCAAAGAGGTGATTCTTTTGAGGTTGATTGCCAAGAAGGCAGTGTTCGGGTATTATCAGACGGACAATCACCTATAATTTTATCGGCTGGTCAGACCGCCCAATTGATTGAAAGCAGACTGGTACGAAATACATCAGAAAATCGTTACGAAAGGCAAGGGTGGCAGTACACGTATGAAAAAGAGCCTTTATCTAATATTTTTATGGAAATGGAACGACATTTTGCCGTTACCGTAGAATATCCTGAAGAGCTGAAAGATTTACACAGTGGAGTAGTTAATATGGAAGACTTACAAACCGCATTGGAAGATTTGGCGTATTCCTATTCTTTTACCTACTCCATTTTAGGAGAAAAAGTTACTATTCGAATGCAATAAAAAGGTGCTATGGTTACAGACCCAGGAATCATCCTGTGTTTTTTCAATAAGTCTGGCAAGTATTTATTGCTGGTATTATTCCTTTTGACATATACGATTATCGGGTATGGGCAGTCATCCTATTTCCAGTTACATACCTCAGCCGGACAGAAAGTCAAAGATATCATTCACGAATTGGAAGTGGCGTATCAGATACAGTTTTCCTACCCCAGTTCAGTTGGTGATCTCCCTGTAAATGGGAATGGCCAAACCGAAGCTGAATCCCTAAATGATCTGTTGTCGCAGTTTTTTGATCAGCAAAATATTGAATTCAAGCAAACTGCATCTAAAACGATACTGTTACGCGCAGCCCCCACCAAGGAAAGCCCTTCCTATCCTATTCAGGGTATCATTATGGATAGTGAATCTGGTTTACCATTGGAAAACGCGACTGTTCAGATCACGCCGGATGGATATGGCGTGTATACAGATGCTAATGGTTCTTTTTTTATAGCTCTAAAAGAGCAGGCTGTACCCAGCGATACCATCATTATTAAATCTTTAGGTTTTACCGAAAGGCGTATTCCCATATCTGAACTCAATAGCAATCAGAGAATTGTCTTGGAGCCATATGCGCTCCCTCTGAAAGAAATTCTAATTATTGAACCTCTGGCTCGCCGATCACCGACATCAGTTTACAGTATGCTGAATACAACAGCTCGAAAGCGAAAGCTAGCTGGTGGAACATCCCAGTTGATGGGTCGAGACGTTTTTAGGCAATTACAATTACTGCCAGGTATTTTTTCAGCTAATGACCAAAGTGCAGCCCTACAAATTCGGGGAAGTGCGGATAGCGAAACCTACATCATGCTGGATGGTATACCCTTATACCATAGTGACCATTACTACGGTATTTTTTCAGCGATCCAGTCGGACTGGGTAGATGGAATAACCGTATACCAGAATAATATGCCTATTCCTTATGATGGCAGAACGGGCGGGATGGTCCAATTAGAATCAATTGACTCTTTAGGTAAACCTGTTTTAGGAATGGATCTCAATACGCTGACCGGAGCCGTTCAGGTTGGTAGTCCTATCATAGAAGGTATTGATTTTCAATTAGGATATCGGTCCACCTGGCAATCCGTAACCGATGCTCCATTTTTCAGTCAACAGGCTACTACAACTGCTTTTTCGGAGCTTATCGACGAAGCGAATACACGGCAGGCGCTCTTAACTTTACAACCCAATTTCACGTTCTCAGATGTACATGGCCGCATAGGAATAAACAAAAGAAAGCACCAAGCCAAGATCAGTTTTTACAGCAGTACGGATATTTTTGATAATGATTATGTCATCAACTTCCGCAACCGCACCGAGCAAGGTTTTCTGGAAAATGAAGAATCCTTCAAACAATCTATCGACTGGCGAACACAGGGTGTAAGTATTTCATATGCATATTCGATCCATCATGATCTTTCTATAATTGCTGAAGGTTATCTTAGTGGGCACAAGCAAGATGCTTTACTTACAGGAAGTCTTAAGCAAAGTCTGATAAGGCGTGGTATACCTGTCCGATCATTACAGTTTGAGAATAATCGATTCAATAATCTAGAAGAAACGGGTGGCCGGGTGATGATAAAAAACAATGCTGGTTTAACTGCTGGCATATCTCTCACCCGTCCAAATGTGGAGTCTATCATTCATCAGGATGATAGGCCCATACTCCGTAACCGCGGTGCGGGTACAATTTCAGCTGCTTACGCAGAGAAAGAGTGGAAGAACAATAATCTAACCCTAAGTCTTGGTGGTCGGCTTTCTTATTTTGATGTAGATCAGCAATTAAGACTGGCACCCCGCCTCCATGCGTATTGGCAAATGGATCCCAGTTGGATGCTCAAAAGTGCGGTTGGCCGTCATTTTCAATACGTTCGGGAGTTGACCTACGAAAACCGGCTAGGGGAATCCATCCCGTTCTGGGTACTTGCGGATAATAATGATTTTCCGGTAGGCCATTCCTGGAATGCTATGATTGGCGTAAAATGGCAAAAGGGTTCTTGGGGTTTCGACATGGAACTATACCATAAAAAACCAGAAGGTGTTGTAGAATATGCCGCAGTTCGACCTGGTTTTCAGGAAGCAAACACTTTTCCTGGTTCCATGACTAACTTCAGAGCCTTCCGCGGAGAAGGAAGAATATGGGGCATGGACGTTTTGGCAACCTATCAACGTCGAAACTGGTCTTCACAATTCGCCTATACCCTAAGTAAACATGATCAGCAGTTTGATGGTGTTGCAAAGAATAGTTGGTTTGCTGCATCTGATGACCGCAGGCATCAGTTGAGCTGGTCAACGGACTATACCGTCGGAAAGTGGACTTTTTCGACTTCCTACCTTTTTAATTCGGGTCGCCCCTATACCGATGTTTCACTGTTGAACAACAATCAGGATCGGACTAAAATTTTACCCAGCGATCGGCAAGCTCGTTTACCTGCTTATCACCGTCTTGATATTGGGTTTGAGCGGTCCATACAAATCGGTAATGGGATAGGTAGTCTGGGCCTAAGTATTTTTAATTTGACGGACCGCGAAAATGTAGCTTATCGCCAATATATTTTATCTATACCTGTGCAGCGAAAAGGGCAGATAAGAAATGAAGTAATGGGCACCCAGAGTGGCTTATTACCTCGCACGTTTAGTATAAATGCCCGTTGGTTACTACATTAAAAAATGCCTTCCCACTTGAGCGGGAAGGCAGTATAATAATCTAGAAAACTATAATTCGTTAAGAACCTATCCTCTGACTATTTTCTTAAGTGCGGGTTGAAGTAACGGCCCCATTTGGTAATTGGCTGCTACTCGACCTCTTGCATTTCTAGTTACATTCACTGTGTCCACAGCTTTTGCAGATCAAGCACCCTTCTTTGTAAATTAACCCATCCGGATCACCACAAGAAGGGCAAGTTTCTTTAACAGCTTTGGTACCGTCCGGTATGAATTTTTTCAAGGCCCGAACAACACCATTACGCCAGGTGTTGATATATTCCTGTTCTACGTTTAGGCCATTGACCAAATCCACAACATGAATAATTGGCATACCATGACGCAAAACGCCGGAGATTAACTTGGCATAATT
>JABSSK010000080.1 GCA_013214265.1 Saprospiraceae bacterium
GTATCCTCTGTTGTTTGCTGTAAAACGATATCGCTATAACTATTTTCCGAGCTAACTTGTACCTGATACCGATCCGCTAATGGAGCTCTAGGCCAGCGAATTACGCAACCTCTAAAAATAGGGAGCCCGTCATGGCGTGGGGCTTGTGTGGGTGGTTCTGGAACCGTAATAATAGGGATTTGAAAAGACTGGATGCCTGTTAGCTCACCATCAGTAGCCCGAATTTCTAATATAATTTTATCGGTATTAAAGTTAGGATTAAGGGATAGGTTGATTTCAAATAGGCCACCACCAGATAGGGAGGTGTTTTCATTTTGCAGCAACATAATATCACCAACGCCCTCGGGAGAAAGGGTATACGAAACGGATACAAGCGTATCATAACCCAAACCAAGTTTCATCGAAAAGGAAGCAGTTGATCCTGAACAAATTTTATCTGGTGCTTTAATGAGTGAAATGGATGCATCTGGACCAGTTGAGAATTGTCCCTCTTGAAAGGTATTAACTCCACAGCCAGAGACAGCTTCTATTCGCCAGCTATAGTTCCGATCAGGTTCTAATAGCTGATCAGATAAAGTAAATTTCCGCTCTGACAATGAGGTTGAGAATAGGGTATTAGCGGGCGTTTGGGTATCTGACAATTTAAATGTGTAATAAAATGCATTTTCACTCTCTGTCCAGGAAATAGGTATACTATCCGTCGGGAAAGGTAAAACCTCTGGAATAATAGTGATCATCGTAAAATTCGAAGGTGGTCGGCCAATAAAAAAATCGGTAACAATGGAAAGGGTGTCGCGATCGTCCATAACCTCCAAAACGATTGAACCCTGCTCAGTTGGGGCTCCAGCGCGTTGGGTAATGTTTAAGGGGATTTGACTTCCAGCTTGGAATAACTGATTATCCAGTGATGTTAGGATGTTAATTCCTGCTGATTGGGCCTGAATATTGATTCGTACCGGACCCTCAAAGGCCTCATTTAGCCGAATGGTGGTAGCCAAGGTGTCCCCCGGGCACAAAGTTTGGGATGGGCTGTCCAGTACTACGCTTTTTTGACACCGTACCAGCCATTGTCCTGAAAGAGATCGTATACCTGTTCGGCCGGAATCCAGCCAGAATTTTAGGCTATTGGTTGGATGATTATCTCCTTCCCAAGACGAACCAAACCATCCGAAAGCATCATATTCACTATTCCCACAAGCAGCACGACCACCATGAAGCTGACCTATGACCTGCTTTTGGGTATTAAATAAAGGTGCTCCGGAAGAGCCGTCTTCAGTAGAGCCGATTTCCCAATTGGCAACTACAAGGTGATTCCCTTCAGGTATCCTTTTAGTGTTTTGTTGCCATTCTCCGCGATAGGGCCTGTCAAAATCAAAACTTATACGTTTTTCTTCATTGGATGGGTGGTGAACCGTAAAAACTGTATCTAAAATGGCATCTTCATTAGCGGACCAGCCCACCAAGAAAGCATCAACCTCCGGATGGACGGGGTCATCCAATTCTAAAAGGGTCATATCTGATGGTATAAATTCTGATCGCCAGATGGTACCACTATTACTGCGTCGGAATGAGCCATTGCCGGGTAACCCACTAGCGTCCCCCTCCGGTGCTCTGCATATACTATTCTCATGATTCCAATAGATAACAACTGTACCAGCATTATTAGCATTAATGCCACAATGTTCGGCCGTCATGAAGAACGGGCGGCAGTCCCGCTTGGCATTATTGATCAGAAACCCTGAGCAATAAAATGTACCGTCTACGGTAAGTAAACCAACCGACTCAATAACATCACGGTAGCGGTCGACCAGTTCGTATCCGTCCTGAGCAGAACAAACAACATCCAGATTACAACTTCCAGATATGACTTTCCCAAAACCTGTGAAATCATGATTTACATTGGCAATTGTAATAAAAGTCTCATTTACTTTTTCAAGAGGAATTTGTATTTCTACATATAAGTCATCGGTGGGTATGATCGGTGACCAGTATGTTCCGTGAACATCATTATCGGCTCTGGTTAACGGCCCTAATCGGTGCGATCCGTCAGCGCTATATATAAAGAGCAATGCACCTTCTGGTAGTTGAAATTGGGAAAAGCCTATGTTTAGAGAGTAAGCACCTAAAGATACAAAACGATGTCTCCAAATTGCTTTTTTATCCTGTGTGTAAGTCCAGGATCCTGTTTCATGGATGGACAGTTGCACTGGTAATGGAACGGCAAATTGGGGCGCTCGATTTTCTTGGCGATTTGCTCTTTCTTTTGCTAGAAGCCTTTCGTTAGGTTGGACAGGAAAAACTAATTCTGTTGTCCGTTTAGCTATTTCTGGAGCATAAGGATATCTGATGGACTGACCTTGGGCTCCGTGTATTTGCAGCACGCTGAGAATAAGAATGAGAAAAGCCCCATGGATGCCCGTTTTAATCATAACCCGTGCTTACTTTTTTATAATGTACATACATGTTACCACATTTGTTCTTCCGATCAAGGTTAATGCCGTTTTGGTCAGCATTTAATCATTCTTAGATATGCTCATATCTGTTCCAAAACGATACTTACCTAATTATGAGCTAGCGACGAATAGAACTAAACCTAGAAAGCCTACAAAGCTTTAGCTAGGTAAGCTTTCTATGGCGTGTACTGACTTATGCGCATCGTGATGCCTACACGTGATATGGCGGGGGTAGCGCTTAATTGTTTACAAAAAATAAAACGTTACTCATCAGGAATTTGCCTTGCTCCCAGAATGACCTGTATAATGGGTTGTCAACCAAATACGTAACGGTTCCGCGACCATAAGGCTGAACACCAAACACTACACTATTGCGTTGCAAGTCCAATGCATATTGTCCGGCAAATCCAGTTACCATACCACTGGTGCCAATACGCCCGATATTATATCCATTTTCCATAGGTGTAAAGGCTCCGCTGGAAGTTTTTAAGCTAAAATAAGTATCTCCTATACCAAATGATAAAGGGTGTGTATAGTCCATATTTACTTCAAAAATAGCACCTGGAATGTAGCTACGTATAGAATTTCTTTCTTGCTCTGCATAAAGAGGAGCTGAATTTTGATCGTAGCTGGTTTGGGCTGGTCGTTCCCGATTGGCCGGCTGTAATCCAATTCTGTCTAAACGGGAAACACTATTATTAGCTGAGCCTATAACGATGAGGTGCCCTCCCGCTCTGATCCAGGAAGTCAGCTGTGTGGCTTCGTTTTCGTTGAAGCTGTATCGGCCGTCAACGAGTATCAAGGTATTAAAATCATCGAGGTTGATATCTGAGAATGGTTCCACATCCCTGAGGTGAACGGGGTACCGAATGTCTTGTTCGAAGAAGTACCAAGCCTGTCCAAAGGAATTGCTGCGTGTACGTTCTCCTCCGAGCAGTAATACATTTGGAGCAGTTATCAAGCGGTATTCACTTGATCCAAGATCATGCCCTTGTTCGACGTAGCCCGTTTGTGTTGTCTGAAGATGCTGGTTCGTCTCTTGTGCAAGTGCTAAAAGCGTAGCGTCAAATCTAGGGTGTTTTCGATTATCAGCCCTTGTGATTACCAATGTGCCACGGTCAAATGATTTGTTCTCCACCCGAAAGGGCTGGGAAGCATATCGAACTACCAGTCCTTTTTTGATGGCTTTAGCCAAAAAGCGAGCATCCGATAAATCATTCCACTGCAATAAATAGGCGTAGGTGTTTTGGGGAAAAGAGAAGGGGGGATTTACAACAGCCCTTTCTTTGCTGACATCTATTCTGTCGGTACTGGCGAAAGCTTTTAAGCCATAGGCATAGGGTAGTGACCACGCTGTGATATCGTAAGTGACGGAATCTTCAATAAATGTCTCCGGTTCAAGCAGTACTTGTGTTAGTACAGCTTTGGGTTGGTATGCACTAATGATCAAATCCGAAGAGGTAACTTCCATCCGCTCAGTTTTTCCTGTTTGATAATTGAAAACACGGGTAGTGAAATTATCTGCTGCCATACCATAGCGTATACCATTACGGTCGAGTAATGCACAAAAGGCGTCTATTCGCCCCGAAACATTATCACTTGATATAATGAATGTTTTATACGTGCCCGGTGGGTTTGCTTGTGATGATTGCCAGTAGGTTGAGAAATTTTTGATCAGGGCATCAGCGTTCTGACTGGATACCTCTATTGTCGATAATATAGCTGTTGTATGGTGGGCAATACGGTCAGCCAGGGTAAGGGTATCCCCATTATTCATAAGTACAGCCCTACCTGCACCAATACCACCCTGTTCGTAGGTCATACCAATGGCACCATTATAGGTAGGGTAAGTATCACCATAAGAAGGATATAAGAGATCGAATCGTTCTTTTGTGAAGAATAGCCATCCTTGCTCATCGAAGTAGCGGGCATGATTTTTTCCTATTGTTTCTTGGAAGGTTGACTGCCAATCCGTGATATAAGCATGGAATGGGCGAGCAGCAGGCGCGAAATAATATGGGCTATTATAGCCTTGTTCGTGTACATCGACATGGACTTGTGGGAGCCATGAATTGTAGATAGACATACGGTGGCGGGATTCTGTTTGGGTTTGCCAAGCCCAATCGCGGTTTAGGTCAAACATATAATGATTGACGCGTCCGCCTGGCCATGGTTCATCATGTTCTCTGGCATTTGGATCCGGATCTGGGTCGGTATTTCCTACATTTCGGTACCAATGGGTATAACGATCATATCCGTCAGGATTAAGCGTTGGATCATAACAAATTATCATCCGATCGAGCCATGCATCACGATCAGGGTGTACCAATAATTTATACAGGGCATCCATAGCACTTTCAGGGCCAGCTGCCTCATTTCCGTGTACGCCAAAGCTGAGCCAAATCACGACAATATTATTAAGTGTGGGGTCTGTTGGGCCTTCCATTACGTTGGTTCGCCTGAGGTTATTAGTCCGAATTTCTTCAAGGCGAGCTAAATTCTCAGGCTTACCAATATGTGCCAGCATAAGGGGGCGCTGTTGGTTGGTACGTCCATATTCTGTTAATTTAACCCAATCGCTATTGTTGGCAACATGTTGTAGATATTGCACCAACATATGGTGTGGTGTAAACTGTGTTCCTAATTCGTGTGGTAAGAAGGAAGATGGTGATTGTAATTGCCCAAACCCAGTAAGGCTGTAAAGTAATGTCAATGTGAGGAAAAAATACTTCTTCATGAATTATATTGTCGATTGGTTATTTTGCGAAAGATAAGGATTCAAGATGGTCCTTCCTTACACAAGTATAAAATGAGGATTTAATCATTTGGTTGTAAATCAACATCAGCATTATGTACAATACACTGATATCTGCAGAGGAATTACTTAATATATCTGAAAATCAACATACTCGGATATTGGATTGCCGCTTTCGTTTAGGGGACACCAATGCCGGTCGTAAAATGTTTGCGGAAGGGCATATTCCAGGCGCACAATATATTCATTTGGATGATGATTTAAGTGGGCCAATCATATCTGGTCAAACAGGTAGACACCCACTCCCTAGTATTGCTCAGGCTACTGATCTTTGGAGTCGATTGGGCATCGATGAGACCGTACAGGTTGTTGTTTATGATGATGTAGGTGGTGCTATAGCTGCTAGAGCTTGGTGGATGCTTAGGTGGCTAGGTCACGAAAATGTAGCCGTACTCAATGGAGGACTAGCAGCATGGATTAGTTTGGGTGGCACATTACAGCAAGAGATTATGACGGTATCATTCAGGGAGTTTAAAGCTAATGAACAAAAAGGGTGGATCGTAAATGTGGAGGAGCTGGAGCAACTAAGGCAAAACACCCAGTGGGCGATTGTTGATTCTCGTACACCGGAGCGATATCGAGGCGAAAAAGAACCTATTGATCCGATTGCAGGTCATATTCCTGATGCATTGAATGCGCCGCACCCCAATACAATTGGGGCGGATGGGGTATTTAAAAGTTCAGAGGAATTAGCAGAATTATACAAGGATTACGGTTTGCCAAATGATTCAGAAAAAACAGTATTCTATTGTGGTTCGGGCGTAACAGCATGCCGTAATATTCTTGCGTATTCGGTGGCAGGTCATGGGATAGCAAGGTTATACGCAGGATCATGGAGTGAGTGGATTATTGATCCGGAACGACCTATCGGTACTATAGAGTAACCAATAATCAGGCTTGCCGCTGCAAATAAAATTGTTCCCATCGATGTTGCTCACGCTCGGTGTGAATCCCAAACTTGGACGGGGGGGGAATAGAAAAGCTCATAGTTTGGTTAGTGCTAGGGTGCACAAAGGAAAGTGCAGTAGCACACAAGAATAGACCTTTCCCCTTCATGATTTCCCCTGATACACCATATTTTTTATCTCCAAGAATGGGAAAACCAGCATTAGCGAGATGAATACGCAACTGGTGCGTTCGGCCGGTATGAGGCTTGAGTTCGAGCCAACTCAACCAATCTGTGTGTAAGGACCTTACACTTTTGATCAATCTAAAATCAGTAGTAGCACTTTTTTGATTGATGGCCTCATCTATAGTCCCTTCGGCCATCGTTTGACCGCATACCAACGCCTGATAGTATTTGCTGATGGATTTTTGTTCGAATTGCTGACCTAGATACATTCTGGCACTTCGCGTTTTAGCGATCAGTAATAGCCCACAGGTTGCTGCATCAAGCCTATGCACAGCTTTGGGCTGTTTGTATCCATCTTTTTGGTTAGAGGGATTAATATTGTGGAGCAAGGCATGCTCAATTGTTCTTGATTTGGACCCACTAACAGGAACACCACCAGGTTTATTGACTATAGCAATGTCGTCATCTTCATAAACAACTGGTACAGTAAGTTGGAAAATAAATGTAGGCTCTCGATCTAATTCACATAGGGTTATACACATCCCAGGTTTTACCCAGATCCCAGATGATCCGCGAAGACCATCAACCCATATTTGACCGCGGCTTATAGCTTTTTTTGTTCCTTTTCGACTGGGGATTTCTGGAAATATCCCTACACAGTAATCACTAAGCCTCGTTTGGGGTGTACTTGGTGGTACTATGTGTTGATTTATTTGATCATGTCCTTCCATATCGATTAGGTGTCGTCAAGTGAGTTATAAGATTTTGTATTTGGGTTATTGTGTAAAATACTAATCTATAAACGGTGTGGTTTTGGTAATATTATTCTTAGGGGGTGTTTTTTGCACTTATAGTGTTTAACCCTGTTACAGGGTATTTCCGAAATACGCACTAAAGTGTAGGATTATCTTTAACTATAAGGTTGTAAGAAAAAGTTTGTGGAAACTGCGAAAACACTCCTATACGTTTATCATTTGAAAATGGAACACATGATCTGGATGTAACCAGTACATTAACGGCATGAATATTTTTGGAAAAGGGGTCTAGAGATTAAACAGGTAAGCACATCTTGGACAATTTATTAATAGACAGCCTCAACGATTTTTCGAATGGTGGCCGCGTCCCCCATGGTGTAATAGTGTAAGCACGGTGCACCTTTAGCTTTTAGTTCCTTTGATTGTTCAATACACCATTCGATACCTACTTGTCGGCGTGATTCAGCACTTTTGGCATTGGCAACTTCTCGAGCTAGGGTGTCTGGCAAATCTATAAAGAAATGACGGGGTATGGATGCAAGCTGGTATTTTTTAGTCAGTGGCTTCAACCCAGGAACAATAGGGACATTTATTCCCGCTGCTCGGCATTTATCCACATAATTAAAATAAGCATCATTATTGAAGAACATTTGCGTGACGATATAATCAGCGCCAGCATCAACTTTCATTTTAGTATACTCTAGGTCAATATCCATATTAGGTGCCTCGAAATGTTTTTCGGGATAACCGGCAATACCAATACAGAAATCAGTTTTCACTCCATTCTCAATGTTCTTATCCAGGTATTTACCCTTATTCATGCGTTGAATTTGTTTGATCAGATCAAGGGCATAATGGTGGCCACCGTCTTCAGGGACAAATTTACTTTCGAAGGCCCTGGCATCACCTCGCAGTGCAAGTACATTTTTTATTTCCAAGAAGTTGAGATCAATTAATGCATTTTCGGTATCCTCTTCAGTGAAGCCACCACAAATTAGGTGGGGAACGGCATCCACACCATACCGGTGCATAATAGCTGCACAGATACCAACAGTACCCGGACGTTTGCGGATAGCTACTTTTTCATAATATCCACTGTCCCGTCGTTTGTAGAGAAATTCTTCTCTGTGGTATGTTACATCAATGAAGGGAGGTTTAAATTCCATCAACGGGTCGAGCGTAGCAAAAATATCTTGCATGCCACCACCTTTAAGCGGAGGAAGGATTTCAAAAGAAATCAGAGTTTTACCGTTTGCTTTTTCAAAGTATTCAGTAACCTTCATATTGGGAATAATTGATGCGGAGGCAAATCTAACAAGTTATTTCCATGTGATTGTCAGTGTATCGTTTAAAAATATGATGATTTATCAATTCGAACCTCAGGTTTGGTATGGTGTTGAATGGATAAAAAATCTATGAAAACTAAGCGATGCTTTAAATGTACGGAGGAGCATGCAGTCTTGTTTCGTATTCAGTACCGACAGAAAGGTCCGTGGGTCTTTGTTTGTGAATCGTGTTGCCTGATTTTTAAAAAAGGACCTTTTTATCGATATGGTGGTACCTGGAAGGGCTACCGGCATTGAGGTGTTAATAAAATTATTTGCATGTATAGTTGTTAGTGCTTATTTTTGACTAAACGTTCGGTCAATAAAAGTATGTCACCAAGAACACCAGAACAATACGAGGAAATCCGGAAGCACAGGCGCCGTCATATTATGGGTGTTGCGCTAGTCTTATTTGCACGTAAAGGATTTCATAGTACTTCTATAAGTCAAATTGCCAAAGCAGCCAAAGTGTCAAAAGGGTTGATTTATAATTATTTTGATTCCAAGGACCATCTTTTGGAGCAATTGATTGTGCATGAGGTACAGCAAGGGCCTGATTTATTGGACATTTTAGCGCAGCAAACTTCAGATCCGTATGAACAGCTTACGCTTTTATTGGATGGGGCTTTTCAAATGATTGAGACAGATCTAACGCATTGGAAACTTATGACCATGTTGTCGTTACAGGAAGGGATTATGCAACGCATGTCATCTTTGTTCCGGAAAAAGGTGGAAGATGGGATGTCCACGGCTATTCGCATTTTTGAGCGTATGGGGGTTTCTGATCCTTTAGTGGAAGCGTATTTGTTTGGTGCTTCAATGGACGGTATTTTTTTACACTATTTGACTATGCGTGATTTGGATGTGGCCTATCCATTGGCTAAATTAAAGAAGAACCTAATTAATCGTTACCGAAACCACACAACTTCTAATGATGAAAAATAGCTTTTTGTTTCTGCTGATTTTGGTGTTAGGGTTGCCGACCATACTGCATGGTCAGAATCCAACAGAGATTGTACGGCGTGCAGACCAGAAATTAAGGGGTACGTCCAGTTATGCCGAAATTACGATGTCTATTGTTAGGCCTTCTTGGACACGTGAAGTTACATTGAAGAGTTGGAGTATGGGAAACGAGTTTGCCCTTATCAAAATCACAGCTCCAGCGAGGGATAAGGGTTCTGCAACCCTCAAACGAGAAAAGGAAATCTGGAGTTGGCAACCTTCTATAGATCGGGTGATCAAGCTACCGCCTTCGATGATGATGCAGTCTTGGATGGGCTCTGATTTCACGAATGATGATCTTGTTCAAGAATCATCCATAGTTACCGATTATGAGCATCGCTTAGTACAGACAGAGGTATTAGAAGGACGCGATTGTTATGTTATTGAGCTTATACCCAAACCCGATGCACCGGTTGTGTGGGGCCGTATCCTAATCTGGATCAGTCAAGAAGAATACCTTCAGCTCAAAACAGCTTTTTACGATGAGGATGACTATCTGGTGAATACCATGTATGGACGCGAAGTAAAGCAATTGGGAGGGAAGCTATTGCCATCTGTGCTCGAGATGGTTCCAGAGGATGAGCCCGGAAACAAGACTATTATTACCTATCAGCGTTTTGAATTTGATTTGGATTTGGCCACTTCTTTTTTTTCAATTCAGAATATGAAGCGGGTTCGATAAGGGGTTAATCACCGCACTTTTGGTAACTAAATGCCTACATGATGCTTATTAAACTTGCCTGGCGGAATATTTGGCGTAACCGTCGAAGAACATTCATAACCGTTGCGTCCATCTTATTTGCTGTTTTATTTTCTTCTGTGTTGGAGTCCCTACAGAAAGGTGGTTGGAACAACATGATAAATAATGTTGTCAACTTTTATTTTGGGTATGGACAAATCCACCAAAAAGGATACTGGGAAGAAAAAGATATGGATTTGGCATTAGCGATAGATGACTCTATAAATTCTATTTCGGAATCTATTCCTCAATTGGATCAAATAGTACCCAGAATGGAGGGGTTTGCTCTAGCCTCAACGGGTGATAATACCTTTGGTGTAATGGTAGTTGGGGTTGACCCTGAAAAGGAGGATCGGCTGACCGCTTTGTCCGAGCGCTTAGTAGATGGGCTATTCTTGGGTGGCAATGATGCTGGTGCTTTGCTAGCTTCTGGGGTGGCTGAGCGACTGTAACTGCAAATTGGAGCCACAATCCTCTTATTGTCTCAGGGGTATCGTGGGGTTAATGCTGCGGGTAAATTTCCGGTTCGTGGGATATTGAAATTCCCTAGTCCGGACCTTGACGACCAACTCTTATATTTATCGCTTTCTGAAGCTCAATATTTTTATGGTGCCATGGGGATGGCTACTTCCTTAGTGATAGATGTTGCGGATCAAGACGCTTTATATCAGGTGGTGCATACCCTCAATTCCCAACTGGACACTTCTTATTATGCTGTATTGGATTGGAAAAAGATGATGCCAGAATTGATTGAGGCTCAAGCATTGGATAGCGCAGGTAACCTTATTGTGTACTTGCTTCTGTATGTCATTATTGCTTTTGGCATTTTTGGTACCATATTAATGATGACCAAGGAACGGAAATATGAGTTTGGTATTCTAACGGCTATAGGTATGCGAAGGAGCCGTCTGGGATTTGTTATTTGGTTGGAAACGGTTCTATTAGGAATACTAGGGGCATTGGGTGGTATTATGGTGAGTATTCCGGTCGTACTGTATTTAAAGCACAGTCCTCTGACATTCACCGGGGACTATGCTGTGTTATTAGAAAAGTTTGGATTCGAGCCCATTTTTCCAACCCTGTGGGATCCCACTATTTTCGTAACGCAAGCATTTTTAGTCTTTGGGGTAACAGCGATTCTCGGTCTCTTTCCGGTTTGGAAGATTCGACGCTTGCAACCGGTAAAAGCTATGCGTAGCTGATTACGTCACTAAAAAAATAATCATGATTTTTCAATTAGCATGGCGGAATATATGGCGTAATCGAACACGATCACTGGTTGTGGTGGTTGCCATCTTACTAGGTATTTGGGCAGCTATGTTCATGAGTGGTTTCGCTTCGGGCATGGCCAGATCGTATATTCAAAATGCCATTGAGTCAAAGGTTGCCCATATTCAGGTTCACCATCCTAAATTTGTGGAAGAAGGAAGCACAATTCATTATCTGCCGCAACCAGAAGCATTACTGGCTTTTGCCAAAAGCCAAGCAGCCGTGGAAGGGGCTACTTTACGAACGATTGTTACCGGAATGATTGGCTCAAGTCGGTCTAATCGAGGAACAGAGGTTTGGGGGATATCGTCCGAAGATGAATCGGCTGTGAGTACTTTTGATGACGATATTGTTGCGGGGAACTTTTTTACAGATGAGCGTAAAAATCAAATTGTTCTGGGGCAAAAGCTAGCTGATAACTTGCAGGTAAAACTGAGGTCGAAGGTGGTATTGACTTTTCAGGACTTAGAAGGCATCATAACGGCAGGCGCATTCCGGGTAGCGGGTATTTATGAGTCGGGAAATGCGGAAGTGGATGAAAGCTTGGTATTAGTTCAGCAAACAGACCTTTTGGGTTTGCTTACTCCTACACAGGAGGCAGGCGGACAGGATACGTTCCCTAGTACTATTAGCCATGAATTGGCGGTATTACTTGATGGGCCTCGACAGATAGATACGATTGGGCAGATTCTCCAAAATGCTTTTCCTGATTTGCTAGTTGAGAATTATCGCGAGCTTGCCCCGGATTTGCGTTTGTATGAAACACAAATTCAGAACATATCCCTGATTTATCTAATCATCATATTGCTGGCTCTGGTTTTCGGTATTATTAATACTATGCTTATGGCCGTTTTGGAACGGATTCGGGAATTGGGAATGCTTATGGCTGTCGGGATGAATAAAATGCGGGTTTTTAGCATGATCGTTTTTGAAACACTCCTTCTTACCTTACTTGGTGTTCCGGTTGGCGTCTTTTTAGGCTACTTGACGGTATCTTATTTTGGGCGGGTCGGCATTGATCTTTCTGCTTTTTCGGCAGCTATGCAAGAGTATGGTCTTTCAGAAATGCTTCATCTAGAACTGGACCCTATCGTGTATACCCAGATTATAATCGGGGTGACAATCACGGCTATCCTAGCTTCTTTGTATCCAGCGTGGAAAGCCATTCGGCTGCGGCCAGTTGAAGCGATTCGCACACTATAAATTTATTCATTATCGACAATTCGTGAATCATGTCAATCATAAAAACAACGCAAATCACTAAAGTGTATAATCCGGATAAAGTACCTGTTCGTGCTTTACGGGGTGTTGACTTGTCCATTGAGCAAGGTGAGTTTACGGCCATCGTAGGTCCATCGGGTTCAGGTAAGACTACACTATTAAATATCATCGGTGGGTTGGATCGCCCCAGTTCAGGTGATGTTTCTATTGCAGGACAAGATATTTCCCAGCTAACGGATAATGAGCTTATTGATTTTAGAAAGGATAATATTGGATTTGTCTTTCAATCCTATAACCTGATTCCGGTTTTAACTGCTTTGGAGAATGTAGAGTTTGTAATGCTTTTGCAAAAGCGGCCATTAGCTGAGCGAAGGGCCAGAGCGGAAGAACTACTGGAAGCTGTTGGCCTGAAGGATAAACTACATAAACGACCTTCAGAACTTTCGGGTGGCCAACAGCAGCGGGTTGCAGTAGCTCGTGCCTTAGCTTCTAAGCCCGCTTTTGTGCTGGCTGATGAGCCCACTGCTAATTTGGACTCTTCTTCTACTGCACAACTTTTGGATATTATGGCTGAGCTGAATCAGAAAGAAGGTATAACTTTCATTTTTTCTACTCATGATCAGCGGGTTATTGATCGTGCCCAACGGGTAGTGACCTTAGTCGATGGTCATATTGATCACGATCAGGATAGACGTACTCAACCTCAATAACTTGTGGTTATGCGTATACATCTGATTGTTTTGTCTGTTAATTTATTAGGGCTATTAATGGTTTGGGTACCCTTACCAACACAAGCACAGTCAGACTATGATTCGGATTGGCAAGTGCAAGGGTATGTGAAAAATATGCAAACAGCCCTTTTTATTGATCAGGACGGGCAATCCACTTATTTGCAAGATAACCTTATTCATCAGCGCTTGCGCCTCGACTGGACCCCATCTACAAATTGGCATGTCCGAATGGACTTACGGACGCGGATTTTTTATGGTGACCTCGTTCGCCAAACGCCTGATTACGGTGAGCAAATTGATGATGTTAATAATGACTTCTTTGATTGGTCAGTGGTTTTATTTTCCGGTGATAGTTGGGTTGGGCATAGTATGATTGACCGTTTCTATGTGGAGTATATACAAGGAGATTGGGAGATTACTCTGGGGCGTCAACGCGTTAACTGGGGTATAAGTACGGTATGGAACCCGAATGATGTATTCAATGCTTTTGCTTTTACGGATTTTGACTACGAAGAACGTCCAGGAAGTGATGTGCTTCGAGTAAAAAAATACACAAGCTTCGCTTCAAGTGTGGAAGGGGTAATTCGAATAGCTGACCGAATGGAAGAGGCTATAATTGCTGGGCTTTGGTCGTTTAATAAGCAGGGTTATGACTTTCAGGTTCTGGGTGGATATGTGCAGAACCAATGGGCTATGGGAGGAGGTTGGGCCGGTAACATCAAAAATGCCGGATTCAAAGGCGAATTTACTTTATTTGTTCCCAATGGTGACACGGGCGAAAACGTATCTTTCTCGGCAACAACAGGGGTGGACTACGCCTTTGAAAAAGGGCTATACCTTGGCCTGGGTTATTTATACAATAGCCAAGGGCAAACCGATGGATCGATCTTACAATTATTCGACTTTGAATTGTCCGCTCAGAATCTGTACCCTTATCGGCATGCACTATTTTTTCAGACGTCCCAACCCATTACACCTTTACTTTCAACGGGGATGGCCTTTATTTACAGCCCAGTGCGCAGTCATCCGCTCTTTGTTAATCCTTCTTTTACATATGGTATAGGAACAAACTGGGACCTTGATTTGATTGGGCAATTGGTCTGGAATCGAGATAAAGGGTACAATAGCCCGTTACAAGCTGCATTCCTCAGGGTGAAATTTAGCTTTTAGATAGCTCATCCCTGTATTGACAAGCCATTGCGGTTCTGGAAAATGGATGAGAGGCCCATATACCTAACCCTTTTCTTACCTGCTGTTCAATCCTAGTAGGGTGTTATGGAAAGGCATCTTCGACTGTCCGTTAGGACTGCCAGGGGGGGTATAGTCTTCCATTCACGAGATAGTATTTGAGATCTCTAATAGAGCATGCGTAACCTTGAATCGATAATTTTGATGCTTAATCTGTTCCTACCCCTCCTTTAGTATCGGTCCTATATTGGGTTTCAGGTATACCAATTTGCTTTATCCAAATTGGTGTAAAGAATACTGTGTTTTAGCGGTCAGGGTGGCTAGGATATTGTTTTCAGAAGAAATTAGGTTTAATTCGGAATTATTGTTCTTTTATTGGTATAAATTAAAAATTATTTCATAATTTATTAATCAAATGGAAAATTAAATTATGTCAAACTACGATTTTAATTACAATATAAAAGCCAAAAAGGGGATGACATATGACGCAATTGTCATAGGGTCAGGCATGAGTGGTGGTTGGGCTGCCAAGGAACTGTGTGAAGCAGGGTTCAAAACTCTGGTTTTGGAACGAGGGAGGATTGTTCGGCATATTGAAGATTACCCAAACATGAATAAAGAATCCTGGGATTTTGAATTGCGTGTGGGGCTAACTCCTGAAGAA
>JABSSK010000081.1 GCA_013214265.1 Saprospiraceae bacterium
CATTTAAAAGTCATTGGAGGTAGATTATTCAAGGCCTCATGAGGCCTTGAATAATTGTATTCCTGCAACCATTCATGGGCCAGGTATTCTACTTCTTGCAAGTCTCGAAAGACATACATATCCAAAAGTTCTTTACGGCAGGAGCCGTTAAATCGTTCGATGTACGCATTTTGAGTAGGCTTTCCGGGTTGGATGTAATGGATCTTTACCTGGTTTTCCCGACACCATAGTTGAAAAATCTTGCTCAAGAACTCCGGTCCATTATCCACTCGGATACCCTTCGGAAGGCGTTGTTCTTTTCGCAAGCGATCTAGTACTCGTACCACCCGTTCACTCGGGATAGAAGTATCGATTTCCATAGCTAGAATCTCTCGATTATAGTCATCAATTATATTCAGAATACGGAAGCGACAACCGTTCCACAAGCTGTCATTCATAAAGTCCATACTCCAGATTTGATCTGGTCCTTGCGGTAGCCCTAAAGGCTGCCTGATTCGCTTAGGCAGCCGCTTACGTAGGCGCCGGCGAATGTTCAACTTTAAACCACAGTACACGCGGTATACCCGCTTATGGTTCCACGCATGGCCTTGCATACGCATTTTGCGGTACAGCTTCCAGAATCCATAGCCAGGATACTGCTCCGCTAAAGCACTCAGGACCTCAATCAGCTCTTCATCATTCTTGATCGACCGGTAGCGGTAGGTACGCCTGCTGATACCCGCCAGGCGGCAACTCTTCCTCTCGCTAAACGAGTGCTGATCCGTTAAATAGTCAACCACTTTACGTTTAGCTGCAGGCTTTACCACTTTTTTGACAGTACATCCTTTAAGGCGGCAATCTCCAGCGATACATCCGCATACATCTGTTTGAGTCGGCGGTTTTCGGCCTCTAACTCTTTCAAACGCTTCATCTCATTGAGCTCCATACCACCGTATTTGCTACGCCAACGATAAAACGTGCCTTGTGAGATGCCGTGTTCCCGGCAGATCAGAGCCACCTTCTTACCCTTTTGTTGCTCTTCCAGGATCTTGAAAATCTGTGCTTCCGTGTGTCTGGTCTTCTTCATCACCAATCCGTTTTAGATTACTTAATTTAATCATTTTGATTGGTAACAGTTTCGGGGAAGTTTACAATGGAGTTATTCATTTTTGAAGCATTTAGGTTATTTATTTTGGAAATAATTATTCCCCTGTATTACTGCCTGTTATTACAATCTGCCAAGCTTTACCCTTTCCATTTTCGCTCCCCTTCAAAGATTATCCCAAAATGACCTTGGAACCTTAACGATAACAGGATTTAGCTCTCCTTGGGATTCTGGATATAATTTGGGCAATTGCGCTTGCTCTGAGAAATCTTTCAAATATTGAGGACGGTTATAAACGATCCAAACCGATTCTCCATTCACGTTAATAGGGACCCCAAAAATTAATGCCTTATCATTTTGCTCATAAATGTATTGTTGGCCAGATTTCTTCAACCACTTTAAGTATTTTCTTTTTTGATTCTGACGCCAAGAAATCAACAGGTAATCACCTCCGTCAAAGAGGACATCAAGATTAGTAACATTATTAGGAGAATTTATCAAAGGCAGGATCAACTGAGGATCCGTTGTCCGGCCAATAGATTCCAGGTCAAATTTTAATTGATTCAGTCCATCAAAAGTATATGTGAACAAAGGGGTTGCAGCATTTTCATTTATTTGAAAAACAGTATCCTTGAAATCATCAGAAGCAAGTGCAATATTAGGCTCAGCTCCGGGAAAAAGATGGTGGACGTCAAAATGCTTATCCCAAAGAGCTGTGGGTATGCTAACAGCAACTTTTAAAGGCGACAAACGACTATTCCACAAGTCCTCCAACCAAACAATATTAAAAGTACTTTTAGAACCACTAAACTCCACTTGGTTTCCACGATGGCCGATTGCTTTACCATTTTGGAACGTATACAAACTATACACCTCCTCATGAATCAGAACATTTTTCAGAAAACGTCCCGCAAGATCAAATTTGACAACTCGACTATAGATTGGATCTAACAAACAGATGGTATCCCCCTGAATAAATAGGTCACTTGGAGAAATGAAATCGCCAGGCGCTCCATATTGGTTGGCGTATTTTTTCCATTTTAAATTACCATTTTCATCAAAAGCGTATAAGGCATGGTCATCTGTGATGCTCTCATCGATACAATAGATCTCACCGTCCAGTACTTCTACATGTACTAAATTATTCAAACCTGTTTCATCGGTTAATTTCGGATAAAACGAGGAAGAAACACGAACCATTTCCTCTAGTGGAAATACTCTACCATCCTTTGAGAGATCTAGCACCGGAAGTGTCTCCTCTACATTGACACACCCATTCAAAAGCAAGAGCAGAAAAATAAATATGGAATATTTCATCTAATTGATTGTTTAACGTAGGTGGGGTAACCAATATGATTAGTAGACCCCACCATTTTTATCGATTATGCTTTCAAGTTTTATACCCTTAAAGTCATATTATCAACTTATTTATTAGAATGAAGATTTACAATAATTACCTTAGTACTCAAGAGTAGTATATGAAGCCCTATTGCGCTATCTCATCACAGAAAACTTGAGAAGATGGTTCACAATAACCTTTGCCATAATCACAACGAATAACAAACGTCATCTCATCTGGACACTGTTTAAATGTAGTAGCTTTAACCGGTAGAGGTTTTTGAGCTTTCACATTATGCACCATTGCCAATACAAAAACCGCCAACACCAGTTTAATTGCTTTATTTACCATTGTTTAAATATTATTATGTGTATTTCAGCAAAATTGCCTACACAACGCAACCTCCCATTCAAATACGACATACCCGTTTTACCCTTGCTGGCCATAACAAGGAAAAGGTCAAGCGTATTCAGCATCTATTTCAACCAGAACAGATTAGGGTACAGCTTAAATCACGTAAAGCCATACACATAGAAGGCACCTAATCGAAACACGATCCTTGTGCTGAATACATTTTAGTGTGTCCGTATTGATTTGAGGGTGTTTAACCATCGGTAGGTTTATCATGGTGGATGATCAATGAAAAGAAGTAAGAGGACAGGCTACCATGATACCTGACCACGCCAATGCATACATTTCAAATGACTAACTAAACCGAAGATGGTGTTGCATGTTATGATAACTTAAAATACTAAGTCAATTTAAATATTCAAAATTTTTTTTGTGAAATTTAAAAGAATCAGGCGTGTCTAAAAATCACAAGGGCCCATTTGAATATAAATCTTATAATCTACGATACGCCCATTGGCTATATCTAAATAGCTGATTTACAGAATCTATATCAAAAGTATAGACACTTAAAAAATTTTATAGATTATGTATATTATATTTTCCACTTCTCTATGAACATGGCCACTAGTACAACGGTGCAGATGACAACCCAAATTTGGGTTTTGACAGCGTTGGCATGTTCACCCCCAAAGACTTTCATTTTGAATTTTTGTTTTATCCACTTATAGAAAATTTTCACTTTCCAACAATTAAAGTGAAGATGCATGATCTGCATTGCATCTGACTCAAAATAATTGCTCAAGTTGACATACGTTTTCTAATGTGCATTATTATGGAACCGTATTCTTCTCCATTTTTTCAGATAATTTTTTGATGGATCAAATCCTTTTAAGCTAATGATTTGATAACGATATGTCCACCTTTTCTGCGTAATGGCAAAGAAAAATCAAGTTGTTTACCGCCCTGTAAAGAAAACAGGCCCGAGTTTTATCGATTTTGTACAGTCGCTTACAATCTATATATCCTTGGTCCATTATGTAGACTGCCTCTGCCTCAAATGCAGGAATATATGATAAGATTCATATTATGCACGGCAGCCTTTAAAGTGGGAAAAACAAAGAATTTCACAGCGTATATTCAAGCGTACGTCTAATTTGATAGCGGCTTTATGGCTTCTAAATTTTGCTCACCACATACGTTGAGACATCAATCAGTGATGGCAGAATCTCGTACATAAATCACATGATCTAATTTAATTCCACTCGCGTTATGGATGCGCCTATTCTTGCAAAATTTGAGCTATATCATCATAAATACACCAATCGTGCATTTCGTTGGCATCCCCTAAGGTAGAACATACCACATCGCCTTGATGCCCTACTTGATGGTGCTTGGCCTTCTACACATTTAAGTAAGTGATGATATCTTGTAAATTTTCTTGATGCGTCCATTGGTCAAAAGACAGACAAATAAATTAGTTTCGACAGGAATAACCACGAACCCGATAGTTACCTTGGTATTTTTTGACACAGTGTAAAGATTCAATGCGTTCCACTAATCCAAGGATTTGATCCAGAACATACTTTTCTTTTGCTATAATATTATGTTGAATGGCTCAATATTAATAGTACAAAATTGATTTCAAATGCATAACAGTAACTACCTTTGTCACTCGCTTATTTTAAATTCCTTATGCCCATTTATTAATTTCTTAACTGGACGCTATAAAAAACTATTCTATTTTGAAAGTAAAAAAATTAGGAGACATAACATTTGAATTAATTATTGATTGCTTTTTAAAGTCTTTTGAGAATTATTATGTAGAAGTACCATCAGATAAGAATTATTATAAAAAAAGATGGGAAATAGCAAAAGTTGATTTCACTCTGTCTTATGGAATGTTTGATGGTGAAAATATAGTTGGATTTATAATACATGCTATTGACAACAGACATGGAAAAAAAATAGCGTTCAATACGGGTACTGGTGTCATTCCAGAATACAGAGGGAAAAGAATTGTACAAGCAATCTATGATTTTGCTATACCCGACCTAAAAATGAATGGTATAACACAATGTGCATTGGAAGTAATCATTGAGAATCATAAAGCAATAAAATCTTATCAGCGTGTTGGCTTTGAAATTTGTAAAACCTATAATTGCTTTAGTGGAGCGATTCCATTAAGCACAAATGAAGAAATTGAATTACAAAGAGTTGGCTATAATGACTTTGATTGGGAAAAACTACCGAATCAAGACCTATATTCCTGGGATTTCAATTCAAAGGTCATCAAAAATGGGGATTATGAATACTACCAATTAATAAGGAAAGGTATAGTTGAATCCTATTTTGTTATCAACCCAAATAATAAATATCTAGCACAATTCGACGTATTAGAAAAGAATGAGGGATGCTGGCATCGACTTTTTAAAGGGATTAAATCGATTTCAAACACAATAAGAATTATCAATATTGATACGAGATTAACTCATAAAATAGATTTTGTCCATTCAATTGGACTTTCAAATACAGTGAATCAATATGAAATGAACATGAATATATAGCTTAAAGCCAATAATATATTCAATTTTACAAGCAAGTGAGGATCAGTAACCATCCGGACCCCGGAATGCTATTATTCATCGTGATGAGCCAGTGACCTATGATCAAAATATTCCGTAAAATTCGACAAAAGATGTTGAGCAAAAAGAAGATCAACACCTATTTCATCTATGCCATTGGTGAGATATTTCTTGTAATTATCGGTATACTTATTGCGTTAGGAATTAATGAGAAGAGGGCAGAAAGAAATAATAATACATTGCGAGATGTATACCTAATTCAACTAATAGACGAAGCAGACCATAACCTAGACCGATTAGTTAGCTACAGGGATTTTGCAATATCTGGAACAACAAGATTAGACACCCTACTACAGATGATCTATGATGAGGACTATCGCAACCAAAAATTTTATCCATTATCCAATACGCTCTACAGCAGGAAAACATTTAATGGAAGAAAAATCACCTATGAAAATTTAAAATTTTCTGGCGATCTAAAACTTTTTGACGATTTGAATTTACGCAATGCCATTATTGAAGCATACCAATCATTCGATCTTATAAAAGTTACAGAAAAGCGAGACCATGATGTGGTGAGTAGATATGAGCAAGACTATCTAATACCATATGCAGGTACGGATAATTTTGGGAAAGATATTTATTTTAGGAATATTACAACTGGCCGTCGTATCACGATGGACCAAATTCGAGATGCATCCGAAGTTTCTATCCAGTCCATAGAGCGATTAAAAACGATGATTATGAATACGCAAGATTTAAAATAAATGACGTTAGAAAAATACAATAGCTAAAACGAGATTCCGATTGTCCTTCCGCTTTAAAAACCCGCTCGGATGTTCAGATGACGGCAGTTATGTACTAGTCCGGTTAATCCTACCATAAAAGGTGACGCTAAAAGGTGGTATAAAGCCACCATCGGTATAAAAGCAGTATCCATCAGAAAAAAATAATGAAAAAATGGAATGAAAATATTGGGTTTTTGCTACATACAATTTTTGTAGTAAGCTAACAATTTATTCAAGATAATACTGGTATATCCATCTCGTTACCAGTGTAGATAAATGGAACAAGAATAGTAATAGTTCAATGGAAAAAAATATTAAAACACATTTTTATAAATACCTAATCGAAATCATAATTATCGTGATAGGTGTTTTAATCGCATTTTATTTAACGAACTGGGGCGATAAGATAAAAGAGAGGAATACTGAAAATAACATTATTTCCCAAATATACTTTGAACTAAATGACAATCTATTTGATTTGAAAAACGATTTAGAAATTCATAGAACTGCACTTAGAAGTCAGCAACAAATCCAGCGTTTCCTTGATAGTGGGCAAGACAATAGTGATTCCCTAATAATGGACTTTTACTGGGCGACGAAGGATGAGTATATTTTCCCCAATACCTCAGCTTTTGAAAATTTAAAAAATACTGGAATAGGTATCATAAAAAATGATTCTCTGCAAAATCTGATCACCTTGGTCTACAACAACTATTTCCCAAGGATAACTAAAGGAAACAATATACATCCGGATATCACATCTTACCTAAGTCCTTTTATCAAAGAAAATTTTAAGGTAAATCGCGATACCAGCATTATATATAATTTATATCTGGGAGATTCACTCCAGATTACGTATCCCAGAGATTTTGGAAGTGGTATAAAGCAGATAATAGGATACATACCTTTACAACCCAAAGAATTAAAGCAAAATGAAGAATTCAGGTTCTTACTGTCCGAAACTTTGTGGTTCCGAATATATAAGATCAATTACTATCAACTCTCCGTTGTTAACGTTGAGAACATCTTGAAAATAATTGAAGCGGAATACCCCACTACGGTTCTTAACCATGGGTATTAGTTATGGGTATTGTTCCTTATTCACATAAAACAGTACGCCTAGTCTTACGTGCTATTCCTTTTGATGTACATTTTTAGCCTAAGAGACTGGTATTTCTCTCTACGGATGCAAAATCGACTTTTGTTTTGATAAGGATTGGGCATTAGTCGGCAGAAAAATGATCCCTACATTCATCTTGGATACGTCTTCAGAATTTTACGAATAAATGAAGAACAGAATCGGTTACCAATATACACAGCAGCTATGATCTGCTCAGGATGATTAAAGCTACTGCACGCTTTCATTTCCTTAGAATATACTGTAACCCTCTGCGTAAGTTTGACCCAATACCTCATCGAAGTCATTTGCAATGGGTTCAAATGATAATTTGAAGCGCTGAACGCATATTTATCTACTACTTTTTCATAAAAAAAAATGTAAAAAATACAATTGTTTATCGTTCTAAGTTTAATGTGTTCATTTTCCTTATACGCACAAAATGGATGGGAACAATCATCAGAAGCTATCACCAATATACTCGGTACGTATACCAATGATACCATTCCAGGAATTGCTGTTGGTGTGGTAAAAGAAGGCGAGATCATTTATGAAGAATACATTGGATATGCCAATATGAGTCATAAGGTTGAAATTTCGGAGTCAACCCGATTTAACCTTGCGTCAACGGCCAAGCAGTTTACGGCATTAATGATCTTGCAATTATCGCTTGAAGGTGAGTTGTGCCTCGAGGATGACATCCGCAAGTACCTTCCCAGCCTTTACCCAAAGGTAAAGGAAGAGATCAAAATCCGTCAATTGATCAACCACAGTAGCGGCATCAGAGACTATGTAGAGCTCTTCGGTTTAAGGGATGAAATATGGTGGAAACAAATAGGACTGGACAATAATGACGTAATAGAACTGATAGAAAAGCAAGAAGAATTAGGCTTTGTACCGGGTTCGCAATATGTATATTCCAATACGGGCTATATCATTTTGGCAAAGATCATAGAGGCCGTTACGGATCAAAAATTTACGGCCTATTCTAAAAATTTCTTTCAGCAAATGGGGATGGAAGAAACATATTTTGTGGAGCGATACATGGGTGTGATCCCTCATCGTGCAGAGCCTTATTATGACTGGGGCAATGGGCTATGGTTAAAGACGCCAACTCTCACCAAATCATGTGGGGAAGGATTTTTATACACTACGCTACGAGATCAAATGCGTTACGAGCAGATCCTTCATCAGATGACATCTTCTGATTCCTTATTACAACGCAGTCAGCAAGTCATCCCGAACAGCGAAATTTCCACTTATGGTTTTGGTTTAGAATTAAGTGATTGGTCCAATAGAACAGCAGTGCATCATTCCGGAGCTACCTTGGGTTATCATTCTCAATTAATCAGATTCCCTAAAGAAAAACTAACCATTTTGGTTCTAAGCAACAATGGTAACTTGAGCAGCTATTGGATTGCGGATAGTATCGCTTCGGTATTACTACCCGCGGTTGAAATGAGTGTAGATGTCCAGTATGACCCTCGATACGATGACCTTCCAACGCAAAATGAACCACTCGAAGTGCAGGGCCAATACACTGCTGAGAATGGTTCGATTATCCGCATTGTAGTACAGGATGGGACGACCTATTGGAAAAAAGAGAATGGAGCACAGCTTAAAATAGAACCAGAAAGCGGGTATCAGTTTGCGCTCTATTATGACCCCCAGTTAAAGATTCGGTTTTCGCAGGAGGGTATGCTTCTTTTCTGGCCGGATGGTACCCTTGAGGAATATATTCGAAGTTCAACTTACACCCCTACTATATCGGATTTAGAGCGGATGGAAGGTACTTATTACAACAGCGAACTGGATATTAGTTTTGATCTGAAGCGCAATGAAAAAGCAGAGATATTCCTTACGCTATCTACCGACAGCAACGCGGAACCTGTTACGTTTTTAAGTGATAAAAAGTTTACTACGGATAGTTATATCCTCAAAATTGAAAGGGATGCTCTGGGTCAGATATATGATATCCTTTTGAGCTTTGATAGAGCCAAAAATATCCGCTTTCGAAAACAGCTTATCGAAACGAATAATCTGAAGTAGATTAAACGGAAATCCACACAGCTATTGGTATCTGGATACAGTGGCTTGATGCACCTTCTGCAGGTACTTGAAAAGGATAACTGCGGTGAGCAGATCTGCTTTCATCTAAATAACACCCTGAGAAGGATTACCAATTGGACTAACCCTTAAACCTAATAAATATGAATAAGATTTTATGTCTTTATCTATTCCTCATCTTTTCTCATATAAATGTGGGTTTAGCACAGGAACGCACATATTCGCTAACCAAGCAATTCACTGTTGAGGAACTGAAAGAAGACTATAATATTCTGAAAGAGGCATTACAAGATGTCCAACCGTCGCTGTATAGATATAGCCATAAAAAAGAGATGGATATGTTGCTCGAAAATGGCTGTAGTGGTATATCAACGCCCATGACAGAAATGGATTTTTACAGGTATTTATTGCCTGTCATTGCACGCATCAGAAATGGTCATTCCAAAATCACACCATCCTCCAGTTATCTTAATTACACGGAAACATCCGTAAAGAAGTTTCCACTGAAAATAGCGATTATAGACGGGCATGCCTATATTGAAGAGAATTATTCGGCTGATTCTTCTTTCATTATTGGAAGTGAAATTCTGTCCATAAATGGTTTTTCATTTTATGAAATATATGCAAAAATATTTCCTCTGATGCCTTCGGATGGATACAGTTTATCTTACAAGACTGCAAAATTAGCTGCTAATTTTCATTATCACTACGCTTATCATTACCCCAATTCAGATTCCTTTGAATTGGAGGTATTACCACCCAACAAACGAAAATCCGTTTGGAAAAAAGTGGATGCCGCTACGGATGCGCATATTGACCAGCAGATAATGGATAGAAGAAAACAACCGTATGCCTTTAAGCAGATATCAGACTCCATAGCTATGCTTACCATAAGGAATTTTAGTGCCAAAAACTTTAAGCAATTTATGGATGACGCTTTTGAACAATTGAGTAAAACCCAGACAGAGCACCTAGTTATAGATTTAAGAGACAACAGGGGTGGTCGCGATAATTTCGGCGTTTATTTGTATTCGTATTTAAGTAAACAACCATTTACCTATTACCGCAGAATGGAAACCCAACTGGCACCCAATCAGCGTGTCATTAAAACCCAAAATTATTTCAGAAGACCTGATTTCTTCAACGAGTTTGTTACTTATATATCAAAAGATGAAAACCTGAGAAATGTAATTAAGGCACCAAAGGAATCATTTGGCTTTGTCAAACCCGGAGTTGTTCATCCGATACAACCGAATAATTATACAGGCAAAGTGTATATACTCATAAATGAAATGAGTTTCTCCGTTACCAGTGATTTTTGTTCTATAATGCATGATAACAAAAGGGCTACGTTTATTGGTAAAGAAACTGGAGGAGCATACTACGGTAACACCAGTGGCTATGCGGTACGCTTGGTTTTACCAAATACTAAATTGAACGTTACGCTAAATTTGATAGCGTACTACAATGACATAAAAAATGAAAGAAACCCTTTTGGCAGAGGTGTTATTCCTGACCATGAAATGTCATTAAGCCAAGACGATCTGCACAATGGAAGTGACTCGGTCCTGGCATTCACTTTAGACCTGATTAAAGCATAAAATACCATACAGATTTTTAATAACGATATAGGATAACAAGCACAACCTTGCATACTAGTAAAAACGTTCATAGCCTCCTAAAAGAAGCTATGAACGTTTTTACTTTGTATTTTCCTTATATCGAATTAGACCATTTCGAAGACACAAGCAGACTAAAAGATATCAACGTATTATATTATTACCTGTGCAAGGAAACTATTATGTTTAAACGAATACCTATTGATAATATCAACCGATCATGACATCTATACAACGACATATAAAACCATTAATTTTTCTGTTACTGCTTCTTTCATCTTGTATAGAAAAAGAAGAAATTATTGACGAACCAGCAGCGCAATTTACTTCAGAGCTTTTGATGCTAAAGGAATATTTTCAGATACCGGACATGGCGGTTTCTATTGAAAAAGGAGGTAATCGTATTTACCATAAATTTTTTGGTGTAGCCGGTGTGGAGCAGTCTATCGACCTAGACTCTTTGGCTCTATTCCCGATAGCGTCTCTTACTAAAGTATTTTCAGGTGTACTTATTATGAAGTTGGTTGAACAAGAAAAGTTATCCCTCAATGCGCCCATTAATAGTTTCTTAGCAACACCCATACTTGGTGATTCGATACTAGTCAAACACGTTTTATCGCATACGTCACAAGGACGCATTGGTAAATCATTTTATTACAGTTCCCGATTTGGGCTTTTAACCCAAGTCATAGAGCAGGTATACGGGAAACCTTTTTCAGAGGTTATGGAAAATGAAATTATCCGTCCATTAAAACTAAAAAGTACATTTTTACTTAAAGATTCGACTCAGATTACTCGAATCACGAAGCCGTATACCCTGAATGATGGAATTGAAAATGGATTTATTGATTATGGCTATTCGGCGTCAGCTGGAATAGTGTCCAATATAACAGATTTAGCCATTTTTAATGAAGCCCTGGACAATAATCGAATCATCAGTAAAGAATCAAGAGAATTGATGTTTTCTTCATTTAAGCATGATTTACCTTATGGATATGGTGTCTTCAACCAGCACTTTGGCACCTCCAATATTGTTTGGGCATATGGCCAATATGATTGCTATTCCAGTTTGTTATTAAAAATTCCATCTGAGCATATCACCTTAATCATACTAGCAAACACGAGTCTATTAAGTGATCCGGCCAGGCTGATCAATGGGGATGTAACCTCATCTTTATTTGCTATCAGTTTCCTGAAAAACTATATATATGGGTTGTCGGAAATGCCTTTATTGGAAAAGTCAGATTCCATATCGCAGGATCACTTGAATAAGGATTTTCAGCGAACAAAAATACTAGCACAAGCACTTGCGGAATCATATATGGCACGTTATTATCCCGATAAACTACAATCGAGCAAAGCTCTTTTAAACCATATTTTTTCGGTGTATCCAGACTATCAGAAATATGCTGATTTAAATCTGCTACATACCCTTTCCTTCTTAAAGGATGTAGCCTTCTATATGGATTTAGGTTCCTTTAATGATTTCGACCATCAAATCGTACATATTGGTAATAAGTTACTAGTCCAGGCACCTTACAATCCTTATGTACATTCATATCTAGGAACATTCTATGCCAGAAAAGAGAATATGGAAAAGGCCCGGTATCACTTTGCGTGTATCGTTAATGCCAAAAATTTTTCTCCAAATTGGTATACCCAGGAAGCTAAAACATGGCTGTCCCAAAATAATTAGTGGCCATACCATTACATTTCCATGACAGCCTTACCGGTGATCACACAACGTAGAGCTCATGATCCAACCGGTCAGCAGTCACCGCTACCAAGGACCTATTTTAAATGGCCCCTGCCCTATCATTACCTGTAGGATTCGATTTATTGGGCAATTATCCTATTGCGCCAAATACCTTTTCCCGTATTTCTGTGGATTGGTGTCACTGGATTGGTGCTGCGCTCAATCAAACCGGTCCCAGCAGTGCAAAGTACGATAAGTGTTATCCGCACAAACATCCTGAATTTCTATTTTCACATTATTTAATAGCGGATCTAGTTGGCAACCATTATCAATACATTTTCCTTAAAGTAAGATAATGGATAAAACCTAATTATGGGGCCACATCCCAAATGGAATTTTATCAGGTGCGACGCCTACTGCATCCATGTTTATGCACTTTCCATTTACCACCTCTAGAGGTTTTTAAGCCGGTAGAAGTAACCACAACAGTTGATACGTACCGAACAGAAGCTGGCCAATGGATAATTTGGTACGCTCTCTATATCTCGTTAGTGCTTATTTGCTCCATCTTTGTAGCATTAAATATGGGCTGTTGTAGTATTCATTTTCATGAAACATGCAAGTTACAACGCCATACCACCTTCATGTCTTACCCATTCATACAACAACGCCCCTTTCATTGGATACCCGTTTTTTACTATGCTTAGATTATGTACTTTAGCTGATGGCACAGTAAGGTATAACCAGTAAAGTTCCGGTGATACAGATGTTAGCGGTAAGCAGATAAAAAACATCAGAATATTTCAACAAATATGATAAAAGAAACGATTGACCTTTTCTTACAACAATTTACCGAACTAAAGGAAGACGAAAGAAAAGGTATTGCTACAAAAATTAATGCACAAATTTTTAATAGAAAATCAATAATACAACAAGAAGGTAAGATTCCTGTCAACTGTTTCTTTGTCCTTAAAGGACTGGTCAGAGAATACCGAATAGTGGAAGGAGTAGAAAAAACTATAGAATTTTATTCCGAAACTCACCCTGCAATACCTTCAGAGTGTTACTTGAAGAAAATACCTTCGGATGTATTTCTTGAATGTATGGAGGATTCTCTATTGATTGTAGGAAATCATAAAGATGAATCAAAAATGCTGGAGGAATTTCCAGCTTTACAAAGAATATTAATGCAAATAGCAGAAGAAGAATGGATAAAAGCAACGAAAAGATTATCTACTTTTAAAGTTCAATCTCCTGCAAAAAGATATTTAAACTTTATTGCTGAAAGAAGAGACCTAACAAACAGAGTACCTGATGTTCAAATAGCAAGTCATTTGGGAATCACCCCTGAATCTTTAAGCAGAATAAAAAAACGAATTATAACGAAAAGAAAAGCGGAGACAAATTTTTAATCTATTGAGAAGAATATTTCCTTAGTGTTCATTTCTTAACTAAAGTCAACGTTTGAAAGGTAATGGCTTCCTTATTTTTGTGATAAAAAAATGCACAAAAGGAAAATAGCACTTATTATAGGTTGGTCATTAATTCTGATGTCAATAATTGCAGGGTTCTCGCTTGGATATGCATACCCAGAGTTCAAACAATCTGATCAAATTGATCTATTAAAAGACAATGTTCAAGACAACTTGGGGTTATACCGAAATATGTTAATTGGTATTATTCTAATTATTATTTTAGATTTTTTAGTTTCCTACACGCTGTATAAATACTTTAAAGAGGAGAACAGGAACATTTCATTAATGTCTGGAGTTTTAAGAGTTGCTTATACCTTTATTTTTGGAATAGCGACGTTCTATATGAGCAAAAATTTAAACATAACTGAACTCACAAATCAGACAGTAAATACAAATCTCAGATTATTCCAGTCCATTTGGAGTGGTGGATTAATAATTTTTGGGTTGCATCTTATATTAATTGCAATGCTGATGAAATGGCATAAAAGAATTCCAAAAATTCTATGGTATTTTACATGGATTGCAGGAGTTTCGTATATAATCGTTCATTTATTGAAATCAGTTAGTACAAATTCAGAATTAGCTAACACTTTGGAAATGATATTAGCCCTACCAATGGCGATAGGAGAAATTGGTCTTGCCATTTGGTTACTTTTAAAGGGTGGAAAAGAAAGTAAATTTGAAAAAAAACCAATCGCTAACAAAAGCTAAAACGGCAATATGGATTACGTACCCATACTGCTTTTAATCAGGATTTTATACTTAATTAAGCATTTTTTTTACATCAATAAATGACTAAAATGGATGATATGAATTGGAGAAAGAATTAACATTCAAAACTATTTTTTCATCTAGTTCTATAATAGATCCATTATTTGTTCAAATACTTCTTTTAATGCTAGTCTTCATTCAATTAAGCTAAGTAGCAACATTAGTCTTAAAAAGACCAATGATGTCAGTAGTTTCCTGATAACCAGAACCATCTAAACAAAGGAGTACAAGTCCTTTGTCTTAACTTTTTAATTCTTCTATAAATTGTATGTGGATTCTGGTTCAGTCGAATCCACATACAATTAC